>JAYKGU010000172.1:0-57154 GCA_035285585.1 Synechococcales cyanobacterium | reverse complement strand
GATCCCGCCAACCAGAATCGTACCTGTTCCAGGGTTTGCTGATTGAGAATAAGAATGCCACTGGTGAGGGTGCCGATGAGAGTGGAAAAGACCGTTCCTGCCAGGGTCAGGTTCAGAGGCGTCACGCCCCCTGGCCCCAGAGCCGCAAACAGGTAAACTAACCCTGCGGTCACCGCTCCCCCTGCCAGAGCAAACCAGGCATAGACGCTGAGGGAACTGACCCCAAAGATAAAGGTAGACAGCACGACGGCAAACGCAGCTCCAGTGCTGACGCCCAAAATGCTGGGAGAGGCCAGAGGATTGCTCGTCAGTCCTTGCATCACAGCTCCGGCGATCGCCATCGCACCTCCCACCAGCACCGCAATCAGCGATCGCGGCAACCGCACCGTGCGAATAATCAGGTGATTGGTGGAAGTTTCATCAAAAGCAAACAGGGCATTCCAGACTTCTCCTGGGGTGATGTCAGCAGCCCCTAAGCCGATGCTAGCAAACAGGCACAGCATCAACAGCACCAGGCCAATCGCCAACCCAGAGAACAGGAGAGAGGGCGATCGCCGAAATCGAGAATACTGCGGAGACGCGGTTGAAACCATCCGTTCACCTTGGATACTGATAGTTGACTACTAATTGAAAATGATTTCAAGACCACAAGCTCAGATAATTGAGTGAATCTAATCTTGTCATCATAGACAAAACTTTTATTCCCTGGAGGTTTGCTGGATAGATGAACCCAACAGACATCACATCTTATTGCAAAGCGTTCTCAATGGTCAAGCAACATTGACTCTCTTTTGTTGGCTAAATTCTCCCCGACATGAATGATTCTGCGCGGTAGGCGATTCCTACATCTCATTCCCATCAGATTATTGACATTTATTCTCAAATGACTCAGAATACAACTTTCAATTCTGTCGATGTGTCACCTGGATGAATGGCCATCTCAATTTCAGATCAAAGCTTGTGTGACCTGTGGACAGAGAGCCGCCAGAAAGCTCAATCTGCCGATCCCTATGATGGTGGCGATCGCATTGCCCTCTGCCCTCAATCCATTGGCCACGGCTATAAACGAGATATTTCGTTGCCCAACGGCATTGACCTGACGCTGCACCGCTACCAGTTCCACGACGATCTGATTTCCTCCCAAAGCCATGAGCAAGCATCGGGGTGTCTGGAATGGGTGTTTAACCTCTCTTCGGTCTACCGATTTTGGGATGGCTCCTACATTAACAATCAGCAGCACTACGTGGCGGGTCAGTTTTACACCAGCTTTGCAGGCAAGCAACTAGCCCGCGATGGTCGGCTTGCAGTCGATATTCACTTGGAGCCAGAACGCTTTCAAGCCTTAATCGGTCATCGAGACGAGATCCTTTCCCTAGAAATGCAGCGCCTGCTTACAGGGGATGAGTCGCTGTTTTTTTCGTCGGTGAAGACGATCACTCCAGCCATGCAGGGTGTGCTTCAGCAAATTTTGGGCTGCCCCTATCAAGGGATGGTCAAACAATTGTTTTTGGAAAGCAAATCGATTGAGCTGATTGCTCTGTGGCTTGAGCAACATTCTATATCGTCTCCAACTTCACCCCAGATAGCGGGGGAGACTCGACTTAATGCGGGCGATCGCGATCGCCACCCTTATCACCTGCACCAACCCCCAACCCCCAGTCCCCGCCACCGACGCAAAATCTACCCATCGGGAAACACTTCTAGCGACATTCACTTTTGGCTTTCGGGTTATCTGGCAACAACCGAGCTTGCGATCGCTCCTTCTCATCACTACCGTATTTTGGTTCTTCCATGACCTGGGCGGAGCAGTTTACAGTCCCATGATTTTGGCTCGGGCTGACGGCAGTGCGGGTATTTTAGCCAGTACCTCAGCCGCCGCTGGCATCGGTGGCGTCACCGGAGCCATCTTACTCAGCCTCTGGGGTGGGCCAAAACGCAACGTGGTGGGCATGTTAGCGGGGTTTATCGGTGCAGGATTGAGTAAAACCGTGTTTGGGTTAGGGCGATCGCCCCTCGTCTGGTTCCCGGCCCAGTTCTGTTCGTCACTTAACTTCCCCCTGCTGGGCAGTGCAGAAAATGCGATTTGGATGGCTCGTATCTCTCCGGAGATGCAGGGACGGGTATTTGCAGCCAATGCTCTGGCGGTGAAGGGGGTGAGTGCGATCGCCCCCCCTACACCCTCAGCGGTGAATATTCTCTCTTCATACTCACCTTTATGGCATTGCATGGCTTCAATTTAGAGTTCATAATTCTGCTGCAAGCTCTGGAATCTTGTTTTTATATACGCATAAAAATTAATCGTTTTGTTCACGCTTCTCTTCCCTCCCATCCTCTCTTTTGCGTTGCCACTTCCTCTTCTTTCGGTGTGCTACTGATGCGCGTTCAGGCAAGGGAATACATTTTAGAGGGCTTCCTTAAATCCGCCATAGTAACGAATTCTATTGCCGGTACACCCTCCAAAATCTCTAATGACATGTCGTTCGCTGATTTTTGCAAGGGGGGCAGAATTATGCCTCCCTTGCAAAGGTTGTGAGATGGGAACGGAAGTTCTAAAGTTGATGCTTACTCCCTTCCCGCCAAAAGATCAGGTAACTGAAGTGCTTTTCTGTAACCGCTCCAAAATCTACAAGAGTGCAATACCCGAAGGCTTCCCTGATGTCATTCAAGTTTGACACCAGAACTTTGACTCGATAATTCCTGATACAAGCCTTCTGGGGCACTTTGACTACCCCTCCACCTCAAGTTACAAAATGTCAGTTAGGCAAGTATCAACATCTCTCAGAACTTGATGGGCAGCCAAAATGCTGCGCCCAGATCCCCAAACATCTGCATTAACCTCACATATAGCTTCAAGCTCAACAGCATTGAGATTAGACCATAGGGGATCGCTAACAAACTCAGACTTTGAAACGGTCTCCCATACCGGGTTATGAATTAGAAAAATAATATCACCATCAGCTCCTTCAAGATCCTCTCGTGAGAGCCTTATGAAGAATTGATTAGTATTACTTTGAATGGGATTGCGGCCAAACCCAATCTCCTCTAAAACCGAACCTGAAAAGCTTTTCGGTGTGTGCGCAATCAATCCGTAATTGGATAGAAGCAACACTGATACCTCGATGGATTCAGCTGACACAGTAAGCGACGACTGTAATGCTTTTACTCGCTGATGATATTTGGATAAAAGGCTTTCGGCCTGTTCCACTTCACCCAGAGCTTTAGCGTAAATACGAAAATTGTTTTGCCAGTCCCAACTATGGCCAGCACCCTCAATAAAGACTGTGGGGGCAATGCTAGAAAGACGAGGATAGAGTTGTGCTGAAATGCTTTTGGCTCCCAAAATCAAATCCGGCTTGAGCTTTAGGATCGTCTCTAAATTGGGGCGATCATACTCTCCTACGACTTCAATATCGTTGACGATATCTCCCAAATAGCTAGGGGGTGCACCATAACGAATCGTCCCTACGGGGTAAATGCCCAGAGCTAAAGTTGCATCCAGGGGAGTTGTGTCAAGCACAACCACTCGATGTGGAGCCAAGGGAACTTGAGTTTCTCCCATGGCATGGTCAATAGTTCGTGTGGGTTTGTCTGGATCGAGATTAGAAGGATTGGATGGCGATTGTTGACAGCCTGTCAACAACCCCACCATTATGATGAATCCTATGCAAGCATACCTTACTTGAATAGACCTACCCCATTGAACCATCATGGGTTGAAAAATCATCTATTACTCCTTACTCAAATAGATATTCTAAGCGCGTTCCCTCAACGCAACCGCTATATGTGCGTGGAGGGAACGCCTATTGCTACATGTTCGGCAATATTTATGGCGATCGCCTTAAAAATCCATCGAGTAGCGTAAGTGCAACGTGCGACCTGGTGCCGCCGATCGCTGGGTCACATTTAAGAACAATTGTTCACCGACTGGGAGATATTGAACATTGAATAGATTAGCAATGCCAACTGTGAGTTGACCTCTGCCAATCTTAATATTGCTGCTGAAATCTACAGTCGTGTAACCACCAGCCTCAACCGTGTCAATACCTTCGTTGACGCTGCGTCTGCGTCTGCCGATAATCAACATATCTAGCCGATTAGTCCATCCCGGTGCCGTGTCATTTTCGATATAGAGGCCAAACTTAAAAGGCTGAACCTGAATCGTACTGAGCGGCAAAAAATCTCCATCGTCATTAATGTCATCTTCACCCTCACTCCAGCTAAACAGATTGCCAAGCCGCCAGGTATCAGTTGGTTGCCAATCGACAGTGACCTCCACGCCGTAATTGCGCTGGGGAGAACGATTAGCTACAGGAAACCCGGTTTCTGGATCAATCACGAAGCCGACACCCAATTCGGAATCGTTGAAAAATCCAGACACGGTTGTTTGGATACGCTCAAAACTGGCTCGAAATCCAAGCTCATAGTTGTTGACCTTTTGAGGTTCCAGTAACAGGTCACTGCTAATGTCAAATGTTTGGGGCACACCCTGGAGCGATGATCCAAGATCGGGAATTGAAAATCCCTGGGCAAAGCTGGCAAATAAGCCAATTTCTGGAATAGGGTTATACACTACCCCCGCATTAAAAGCGACATCATCTACGCTACCGCTACCACCCTCACGCTCACGCGGGAAACGAAAGGCCAGATCGAAGTCTTCCACAAAGTAGTCGATGTTCTCATAACGAATCCCGCCACTGACTTCAACCTGATCGGTAATATCCCAACTGGCTTGGGCAAAGAGACCTAAATTTTCTAAATCATAGGAGGGGAACCGATCTAAGCTGTCGTCAATAATGTTCACTTCTTGATTTTCATCTAGGTCATCTGTATTAGAAACCAGCAGCGGTGATTCGGTTTCGTTGCGAGAATAGTCCACTCCCCACAGCAGATTGGCTGAAGATCCAATCGGTGAGTCGATCTGCAATCGTCCTCCATATTCCACATCGTCCAGAGTCGTCTGCCATAAGGGAGGGAAAATTTCTAGTAATCCTGGACCTCTTATATCTGTAAATACACCCACTTGATTCGTATCCCGGTAGAAGGCTTGGAGATCAAGTTGAGATCCCAAAATATTCTCGTTGCGGTAAGTAAGATCGACAACATGGTTAATTTGTCGAGGACGTTCCTCGTAATCAGCACCATTGTCTCCAATTCGAATGGCCCTGCCAAACTCGGCATCGGGATCATTTGCAACTGCCGTATCAAATGTGTATTCTGTGTTATCTAATTGCCGGAAGAAGCTATAGGTTAGCCCTAGGCGCTGTTGCTCGGTGATGTTGACACCAAACTTAGCCAACAACCCCAACCGTTCATTTTCGTTGAGGCCGTTGGGAAGAATGCGGTTGCCCTCGGCATCAAACTGTCCGTCAACCACGTCATAAGATAATGAGAGAAGGCCATCAACTCGCTCATTTGCGGCTGACAGATCAACTTGACCACTGTAACCAAACCGATCGGATTCATCAAAGGTTTCAGTGGTTAAGCTCGTATCAAACCCCGCAGCAATGTCAATATCCAGGGGTTCCTCGGAGGCTCTCTTGGTAATGATGTTGATTATTCCCCCTGTAGCGCCATCACCGTAAATGGCACTGGGACCCCTCAATACTTCAATGCGCTCGATTTGCGCTGGGTCAATGGTGTTTAAGCTACTGGAAAAAGTGTTATTGTTTGGGGTCTGGGGCACCCCATCAATGAGCACGGTAATGGGACGACCCCGTAATCGCAAAAAGATGGTGCTTCCGTCTCGGGGTGGAGCACCTAAGCCGGGTACCAAGTTCCCGAGAATATCGGGAAGGTTGTTGGTGAAGGTTAGCTGTCGCTCGATCTCTTCTTGGTCAATGATTGTGACTGAGCGGGGAACATCAAGTACGTTTTCTTCGGTGCGTGTCGCTGTTACGACCACTTGAATAGGGGTTGTGTCTTCTGCATTGGTCATCGCCGTCCCCCGTGTCACATTCAACACAAATGTATCAGCCTGGGCGCTTGTTGCTACAACTGGGGGAGTAGTGGCTCCTGTAACAGCGATCCGAATATTGCCATTCTCCAAATTAGAAACCTGCACATAGGCGATATCATCAGTGGGGCCGAATTCCTCAAACATGCTGCCGCTTGGAAGTTCTAGCACCGCATTGGTGATTTCAGTAATCAGGGTATTACCTGACACTGTGGATTCACCTGCAGTCAACGGTTGCTCAGATACCAGCACAATACTTAATCCGTCTGCTGTAGGGTTCAGTTGAACATCAGTGACTGTTGCAAGGTCGGCCTGGGCGATCGGGGGACTCTCGCTGTCAGTCTCCATCTCGAAGGCCAGTACCTTGCTGCTGAGTAATATTTGGAAGCAGGTCAACAGTGAGGCAGCACTCAGGAGCAGACCGCATCGGGTTAGCGTTTTTTGATTCGTCATGATTTCTCACACCTAAAAATTGCTTGAGCAGCTATACACAACCAAAGCCATAAGATGAAGCGAGCGCAGGGTTCACAGTGGCAAACGAACTGAACCTACATGTCTAATGAATACCAGATAAGTTTCTAGTTAAAAGCCAGTTTCAATATTCGAAGATTCAGTTGCGAAAAACCAAGCAATAGAGATGGGACTGTAGAGCTAAATTACAGCATTAACAACAGTGCCTCATCGATTTCTTACCGCAAATCTACAGTTCCCATCCTTACTTGATGACATTAATCGCAAAAATGAGAGTTAAACATTCACAAAGTCAGATGCTGTAAAATCGTCCGGTTGCGAGCCAAGGACGATCGCCAAGGAACGGTTACCTGCATTAATCAGTGTGTTGTTGCCTCTATCGATAAAAGTCAACTCACCGAATGCTAAACCGTTCGATAAACCCAATCTATCTTGACCTGTGAAGCCTCTAAATGTATCTCTGCCACCTCTATCGTCTAATACATAAATGTCGCTACCGCCATTACCAATAACGGTGTCTCTGCCGCCACCCCCTGAGAGGGTATCGTTGCCACCACCGCCTCTGAGGGTATCCCTACCGCCATCACCTGAGATGATGTCGGCCCCGCCACCCCCTCGGATGGTGTCTCTACCGCCACCACCTGAGATGATGTCGGCCCCGCCACCCCCTCTGATAGTGTCCCTGCCACTGCCACCTGAGATTTCGTCATCTCCGCCTCGTCCGATGAGGGTATCTCGACCTTCTAGACCATTGATTTCATCATTAGTGCCTCTACCTCGGATGAGATCTCCCTCGCTTGTTCCCTCAAAACTATTATCTGGTTGCGGTTCAGGCACTTGGTCAGCCGTATCAGCGTAGGTAAGTCTGACGCTCGCCGCGTCTGGATTAATGTCGTAGTCGGGACTCTCTAGAAGCGAGAAGACTACAGTTCTAAGCCCGTTAAAAGCAGGGTCACTGTCATCATCGTTGAAAATAGGTAGGGTAAGAGTCCCAGTTTGTGCAATGAAAGTGAAATCAAATGACCCGAGTATACTGCCAGGCGATGGAATACCACCAGCAGGTACAAGAGCAGCAAAGTCGAAAACCCCTAGGGCTTGAAGTCCAGGAATATCGGGAACAACGGTGACAGTCAAGCCCCCAGAAGGAGGAGCTTCATCTAGCGAAAGCGTAAAGGTTAAGAGTGTTTCCTCTTCTTCAATCAGGATTGTCGGGCTTGCAGACAAACTAACGGTTGGCATAACTCAGCTCAGTTTATTGATATACATTTGCAACAAGATGATACCAGTCACTTGAATTAAAGGATAGTGATTTTCAACAAGAGTAATAAAATCGATTCTCAAAAGTACCATGCTTTTGAGTTGGCCTGCTAGTTGAAATTCAGATAGCCTTGGAAAACAACAGTTCTAAGGATACATGTATTAAGGAGTTGAGTCAGTGCCCAGATTCGGTTTCACATATAAATAAGAACTTTTTGCATTAAAAAGCTTGTCATGCTAGGGGTAATTGTGGATAATGCTCCTATGATATTGAGAATTATTTGCCTTGGAGAAGTGGTATCTTTAGGTAGCTGACTGTTTTACCGTTAGCAATTAGGGTTAGGTGACTTCTTCCAGGTTTTGATTTGGGTTGCTATGTCCGAGGATGTTATTGCCAAATGTTTTTTCTGAAAGTGTTACATGGATTTGAATAGCTTTAAAAGCTGATGCAGAGAGCCTCATTTTGTATTTAATTGTTCTCTTGTGACATGTTGCTCTCTTGTGACATGGGGCAATTGATAAAGCAAAGCTGCTTTCAAGAGCCTCTGCTTCCTAACCTGGGTAACATTTTTAGGGGTTAGTTATAGTTCGAGTTAAGTAAGTGTCTCTACTTACTGATGATCTGGGAAGGTTCGTTGTGTAAGATTTTCACTGGAAAACACGTCAGTTCTGTTGAGGAGCAGGCTATGTTTATTTTGTTTGGATTAGAACTGTCTCCAGTAAACGGATTCTGATTTTAGTAATCGGTGTGGGTTTATACAGAGCTTAGGTAAGTGTTTCTGAATGCCGTAGCGTGATCGCGGTTATGTTTTGGCTATGGGTGAGCCTCTAGTTGGTTCTGTAGTTGGCGTTTAATGGGTGTAGTTGTGTGAATGGCTCTAGTCTTGATGTTTCCGACAATAGGATTACGACGCTTATAGACTTGCTAATTTGGCGATCGCAATCTCAGCCAGAGCAGGTGACGTATACTTTCTTCGAAAGTGAAGTAGTGACGGTAGCGTTGACCAACCGTGAGCTAGCGGAGCGATCGCAGGCGGTCGCTGCGAACTTGCAAATGCTCAATGTTTTTGGTGAGCGGGTTTTGCTGTTGCTGCCACCGAGTCTTGACTATATTGTGGCTTTCTTCGGTTGCCTGTGTGCTGGGGCGATCGCCGTTCCAGCTTATCCCCCCCATCCTAATCGCTCAGTTTCTCGTCTCCGGGCGATTACCAAAGATTCTCAGCCGACTGTTGTTCTGACAACACATCACTTTTTGAAGACCCTCAATTCAAGTAAGGAACATTTATTGAATTCAGAAGATCTAGCGTGGCTCACATTGGATGAAATGTCTATGGATCGAGCCAGTCAATGGCAACAACCGTCCATTGGGGGGCATTCTCTAGCCTTCTTGCAATACACATCTGGTTCAACAGCAGCACCCAAAGGAGTGATGGTCTCCCATCACAATCTGCTGCATAACTTGGGGCTCATTAGTCAGCACTTTGAAGCTTCAGCCCAAAGTCAGGGAGTCATCTGGTTGCCTCCGTACCATGATATGGGTTTGATTGGGGGGATACTCCAACCCCTCTATGCAGGATTTCCGGTCGCATTAATGCCGCCCGTCAACTTTTTGCAGCAGCCTATCCGCTGGCTGCGCGCGATTAGTCAATGTCAGGCCAATATTAGTGGTGGTCCCAATTTTGCCTATGAGCTTTGTCTCAGTCGGATTTCACCAGAAGCGCGAGAAACCCTTGACCTCAGCAGTTGGGATATCGCATTTACGGGAGCAGAAACCATACGAGCAGGGACACTCGATCGTTTCGCCGAGGCATTTGAACCCTGCGGCTTTCGGCGTGAGGCGTTTTATCCCTGCTATGGCATGGCAGAAGCAACCTTATTTGTCAGTGGTGGCCAGAAGAAATCACCGCCTATTTATCAATTCGTCAGCAGCAAAGCTTTGCGGCTGAAGCAAGTTGTTTTGAGCGATCGCCAAGATCACGACAGTTCTACCCTCGTTGGCTGCGGCCAGACAGATCTATCTCAAACCATTGTGATTGCTGATCCAGAAACCTGCCATCGCTGTGTTCAGCATCAGGTGGGTGAAATTTGGGTGAGTGGTCCCAGTATTACTCAGGGATATTGGACTCAGCCAAAAGAAACTCAGGAATCATTTCATGCTTACCTTGCGGATACCCAGGCTGGTCCTTTCCTAAGGACGGGTGATTTGGGGTTTCTCCAGAATGGTGAATTGTTCGTCACAGGGCGATTGAAAGATCTAATTATTATCCGAGGTCATAATCACTATCCTCAGGATATTGAATTGACGGTTGAGCGTTCCCATCCAGCCTTGAGGGCAGGATGCGGTGCAGCTTTTGCCGTTGATGCTGATGCAGAAGAGCGATTGGTGGTCGTTCAGGAGGTTGAGCGTCGTTATCTGCGAAAGCTGGATGGTGGGGCAGTGGCCCAAGCTGTTCGGCGGGCGATCGCACAACATCACGATTTACAGGTGTACGCAATTCTATTCCTGAGAACAGGCAGCATTCCTAAAACCTCCAGCGGCAAAATCCAGCGCTATGCCTGCAAGCAAGGTTTCCAAACCCGCACCTTGAATGTAGTGGGTGATTGGTTTGATGATTCACCTCACAGGACTACGCTGGTTCAATCCGATTGTGGTGCCTCGGAGCAGCAGGTAATATCGATGGGGGCGATAGATGCAGCCTCTCAAGAAAAATCTGAAAAACAAGTTCTTAAAAACTCGCCAAGCGAAGCAACATCTGTTTCAGCCTCAATTATTGCCCACTGGCTTATTGTTCGATTAGCCCAGCGGCTTAAGGTAGCGGCCAGTGAGATTAACGTTCATGAGCCTTTCTCAAGTTATGGTCTGGACTCCGCCGCAGCGGTCAGTCTTTCGGGAGAACTGGAGGACTGGTTAGAACGACGACTATCGCCAACATTAGTTTACGATTACCCCTCAATTGCTCAGTTAGCTCAGTATCTAGCAATGGAAACTGTCGCAACGGGAACTGTCGCAACGGGAACTGTCGCAACGGGAACAATTTCCGACATTCCGATAGCCCAAGCGGATTCCGGACACAAGACTCAAGCAGCGATCGCGGTGGTAGGGATGGAGTGCCGCTTTCCTGGAGCAGAGAATTTAGACGCATTTTGGAAACTGTTGCAAGCAGGGCGGGATGCCATCACTGCTGTACCGGGCGATCGCTGGCATAACGCTGGCACCAGATCTGCTGGAGGCCAAGGCTCTAACACCCTCACGACTCGAATGGGAGGCTTTCTAGAAGCAGTTGATCAATTTGATGCCGCATTTTTTGGAATTGCTCCCCGCGAAGCTACCAAAATGGATCCCCAGCAGCGCTGGTTGTTGGAGGTAGCTTGGGCGGCTCTGGAAAATGCAGGACAGTCTCCTGCCGAACTAGCCGGAACTTTGACGGGAGTATTTATTGGTACCAGTAGTAGCGACTACGGACGCTTACTGGACAATACGCAATTGGATGCCTATGTGGGCACTGGGAATGCGCCTAGCATTGCGGCTAATCGCCTTTCCTATTGTTTACATTTGCAAGGTCCCAGTTTAGCCATTGATACCGCCTGTTCCTCATCATTGGTGGCCGTTCACCTGGCCTGTCAAAGTTTGCGCCAAGGGGAGTGTAACTTGGCGCTGGTAGGTGGGGTCAATGCTCTGCTGACCCCAGATTTATCCGTTGCCTTTGCTAAAGCGCAGATGCTGGCGGCTGATGGTCGGTGTAAAACCTTTGATGTGGCGGCTGATGGTTATGGCCGTTCGGAAGGTTGTGGGGTGGTGGTGTTGAAGCGGCTTGCCGATGCTGAACAAGCGGGCGATCGCATCCTGGCGGTGATTCATGGTTCGGCAATCAATCAAGATGGGCGCAGCAATGGACTAACTGCACCCAATGGGCCAGCCCAACAGGCCGTGATTCGTCAAGCGTTGGACAATGCGGGGATAGCTCCCGCCGCGATTCAGTACGTGGAAGCCCATGGCACGGGCACTCCTCTCGGCGATCCGATCGAGGTTGCTGCACTACAGGCGGTGCTGGGTCACGACAGGGCGATCGCTCAACGCTGTGCCATTGGTTCAGTGAAGACTAATATTGGCCATTTAGAGGCGGCGGCTGGCATTGCTGGACTGATGAAGGTGGTTCTGGCCCTGCACCATCAGCAAATTCCGCCCCATTTACATCTCAATCAACTTAATCCTCAAGTCATCCTCGAAGGAACTCCCTTTTTCATTCCGACTCAGACGGAAGCTTGGCCAGATACCCCGTCATTTCATTTCGCTGGCGTCAGTTCCTTTGGTTTTGGCGGCACCAATGCCCATGTTGTCTTGGGGGCAACCAGTCGGAATACCAGTCCAACCCCTGAACTGCCTGTCCCTAGCTTGGAGCGACCTTATCATCTGCTAACCCTCTCAGCCAAAACGGAATCGGCCCTGCGGCAACTGCTAGAGTGCTATGGTCGGCTAGCTGCTGCATCACCTGCTGACCTTAGCGATATCTGTTTTTCTGCCAACACAGGTCGAGCCCACTTTTCCCAACGGTTAGCCATTGTTGCGTCTTCTAAAGTTGATTTAGCGGAACACCTTACTGCATTGAGTAACGAGGCTAAGATATTTGGATTAACCTCAGTGCAACCCGATCCGCTAGACCAACCCAAAGTCGCGTTTTTGTTCACTGGTCAGGGATCTCAGTATGTGGACATGGGACGGCAGCTTTACGAAACACAGCCAACCTTTAGAGCGGCTCTTGAGCAATGTGATGCTATTTTGCAGCCTTATCTGGAGCGATCGCTCCTATCGCTGCTTTATCCTGATCAACGATTGAACGCACCCGTGTCTAACGAGGCTCCACTGATTCATCAAACCGTTTACACCCAACCAGCACTGTTCGCTTTGGAATATGCCTTGGCTCAGCTTTGGCGCAGTTGGGGCATTGAACCGGATGTAGTCATGGGCCACAGTGTAGGCGAATATGTGGCGGCGTGCATTGCAGGAGTATTTAGTTTGGAGGATGGGCTGAAGCTGATTGCCCATCGGGGGCGGCTGATGCAGTCCTTACCTGCCAATGGGGCGATGGCTGTGGTGATGGCGGGTGCTGAGCAACTGAGTGCGCTGCTGGAGTCATTCAATGCAACCATAAATTCAACGGTGGCCATCGCAGCCATCAACGGGCCTCAGAATGTGGTGCTTTCCGGTGAGGCAGAACCTCTTGATCAACTCCTCCAACACCTCACAGAAACGGGGATCAAGACTACTCGTTTAGAGGTTTCCCATGCGTTTCACTCACCGTTGGTTGAGCCAATTTTAGAACCCTTCCGCCGAATCGCCGAAACTGTTGATTTTGCTGTCCCCAGGATTCCTATTATCAGTAACTTAACAGGTCGATTAGCTACTGAAGCGATAGCAACACCCGATTACTGGGTCAGGCATGTTCGACACCCTGTACAGTTTAGCCAGGGCATGGTTAGTCTCCATCAACAGCAGTGCGCAATTTTAATTGAAGTGGGGCCAAAGCCCGTTTTATTGGGGATGGGGCATCACTGTTTGCCTCAGAAGGTATCGGATGCGATGCTGTGGCTTCCAAGTTTGCGAACGGGACGAGAAGATTGGTCTGTATTGTTGGCAAGTCTGGCCTCACTGTATCGAGCAGGCATAGCTATTGACTGGCGTGGATTTGACCGAGATTATCAGCGGCAGCGAGTGCCCTTGCCTACCTATCCATTTCAGCGCCAACGCTACTGGGTTCAGCCCCATCACTCGCTAACTTCAACAGCAGCGTTGGCGCTACAGGGCACTCAATCGGAGACTCATCCCCTTCTGGGTCAGCGGTTAGAGCCCCCCGCCCATTGTCCTGATGATTATCTGTGGCAAATCAATTTCCACGCTGACCATTTGTCTTATCTGCAAGGACATCGTATTTGGCAAACACCGACTCTATCCCTTGGAACTTACATCGAAATGGCGCTAGCAGCGGCTCAATCCATCTGGGGACAGGGATCGCATCAGTTGCAACAACTGGCCCTACATCAGCCCCTCCTTTTGCCCCATCTGGGGTTGCTCGACCAGTCTCAGGCAAAGTCTCACACCACGATTCAAATTAGGGTGGCAGACCATGCCGATGGGAAAGGTCAGTTCCAAGTTCATAGTCGCCGAACAATAGCAGGACAGCGATCGCCATGGATACTCCATGCAACAGCAGACCTGAAGACCGGCACTGCTTCAGATGGCACCCCGGTTGGAGTTGGGGTTCAGTCGTCCAACGTTTGAGTTTCGCAGTCAAGCAGCCGTGATGGTTAATTCAACAGTATCTATGCAAACACTCTCTCCACCCACCCCGTTCGATCCGGTCAGCGCAGCTCCATCATCGGGGCTGCAATTGGGTCTCATGTTTTTCTCCAGTGGTGAGCACTCTCTGGGAACCGATCGGTATCGATTGGTTCTGGATAGTGCCACGTTTGCAGACCAACACGGCTTTTCTAGCATTTGGGTACCCGAGCGGCACTTTACTTCCTTTGGCTGCCTCTATCCCAACCCCGCTGTCTTACAAGCGGCCTTGGCTCGGGAAACGCAGCGGATTCGACTCCATGCAGGCAGTGTAGTGCTGCCCCTTAATGATCCAATGCTGATAGCAGAAGCGTGGTCTATGGTGGACAACCTATCTGGAGGACGGGTGGGAGTCTCTTTTGCATCGGGTTGGAACCCAGGAGATTTTGCCCTGGCACCAGAGCATTACACCAACCGTCACCAAGTGATGTTTGAGGGCATCGAAACGGTTCGTAAGCTCTGGCGGGGAGACGTTATTCAGCGGATTGATGGCAAGGGTAACCCTGTATCTGTGCGGATGTATCCCACGCCGATTCAGCCTGAGTTACCGATTTGGGTGACAGCGGCTGGTAGCCCCCAGACCTTTATTCAGGCTGGCGCAATGGGGGCCAACTTGCTGACCCATCTGTTTGACCAAACGGTTGATACCCTGGCTGAAAAGTTGGACTTATATCGGCGGGCGCGAGCTGACAATGGCTATGATCCCAATGGTGGACACATCGCGGTCACGCTCCACACGTTTGTTGGCAAGGATTTGGAAACAGTGCGATCGCACGTCCAAACTCCCTACTGCGACTATCTCAAATCCTACACGCCCTTACTGGCTGGATTAAGCCACAGCCGGGGGCTAGACATCAATGTCTCTGAGCTGTCTGACCAAGACTTAGATGCCTTAACCAAACTGGTTTTTAACAAGATGTTTGATGAGGGACGAGTCCTGTTTGGTACTCCAGAGAGCTGCTTGGGACTAGCCCAAGAACTCTATCAGATTGGGGTGAGCGAAGTCGCCTGTATGGTTGACTTTAATCCTGATGTCGATCGTGTTCTGCAAAGTTTGCCCTATCTAAATCAGTTACGGGAAGCCTGTGCAGGATTAGATAAGATAGCAGGTCAAACGGTGTTAAACCAGCCTGCTCCTATCCCTTTGAGGCTGGCAGACCACCCTAGATCGGAAGAGACTAACCCAGATGCATCCGCATCAATTACGGCTATCCAAAAGCGCTGTACCCAAACGCTCAGTGGGACGGAATTTTACCAACAAATTCAGAATCAAGGAATTGAGCTAGATCTAGGCTTTCAAGGCATTGAGCAACTTTGGTACGGTCAGGGAGAGGCGCTTGGCGAAGTGAAATTACCAAAGTCAGTTCAGACAGCGGCAGGTTACGGCACCCATCCTGTGCTTCTAGATGCCTGCCTCCAAGTTTTTTGGGCTAGTTTACCGAGGCGGGGTGACTTACAAAACGGCTCTACGGCACCGCAAGCTCAATACTTACCCGTAGGTCTGGGCGAATTGCATGTCTACAGTCCCCTAGGGGAAAAGGTTTGGAGTTATGCCCAACTGACCTCATCGTCAACAGCGACAGCTTCAGCCTACGAAGGAAATGTGCAAATTCTAGATGATGCTGGACAGCTTTTGGTGGAAATCAAGGGTTTGCAGGTGCAGCAAGCGTTTGCCGCTGAGTTTGCAACTGGGTCTGGAAATACCAAACCGCCAACGCTCTATCCCTCACCCGATTATCTGTTGTCGCCTACAGTGGTGAGCGATCGCCTCCAGGACTACCTTATTCAACATCATCAAGAGCTTGGCCTCGATCGCTACCAGATCTTTTTACCTCAACTAGAAGCGCTCAGTGCAGATTACACATTGCAGGCGCTACACCAGCTAGGAGTAGAATTGTTCCCAGGTTGCTGTTTTGCCACCTCAGAGTTAATTGAGCGCTATCAGATCGTACCGCAACACCAGCGCTTGTTTGGTCGTCTCCTCCAGATTTTGCAGGAGCACGATATTTTGCAGTTAGTTGGCATAGGACAGTGGGAAGTGCAACAGGTGCCCGCTGCTGTTGATCCACAAACGACAGTGCAAGCACTACGGCATCAGTATCCAGACTGTGTCGCTGAACTGGATCTGTTGAGCCGTTGCGGTCAATCTTTAGCAGATGTTCTCCGAGGAGAGTGCGATCCGCTCCAGTTACTCTTCCCTGATGGTTCCCTTAGCTTAGTGGAGCGTTTATATCAGGACTCTCCAGCGGCAAAAGTCATGAACCAGCAAGTGCAGCGAACTATTATGACTGCGCTTGAAAACTGCCCTCCAGATCGTGCTGTCCGAATTCTGGAAATTGGAGCAGGGACGGGTGGCACAACCGCCTTTGTTCTACCTCAGTTGGGGGAAGATACTCCTACCGGAGTGGCGTTGCGCCATCGCACTGAGTATGTCTTCACTGACATTTCGCCGCTGTTTACCGCCCAGGCCGCCCAGAAGTTTGCCGCCTATCCCTTTGTCACCTACGAAACCCTCAATATCGAGCAGGAGCCCCACCTCCAGGGTTTCGAGACCCAATCATTTGACATTGTGTTAGCGGCTAATGTTCTCCATGCCACCACCAACTTGCAGCAGACGATGAACCATGTGCAAGAGTTATTGGTTCCAGGCGGTTTATTGGTGCTATTAGAGGGGATGCAGCCACAGGCTTGGCTAGATCTGACCTTTGGTTTAACCACAGGCTGGTGGCAATTTGAAGATCACGATTTGCGCCCTGACTATCCGCTATTGACCGCATCCCAATGGCAGTCTTTCCTGCAAAAACAGCAGTATACGGCAGTTGAAGTGGTTGGACTCGATCCGAAGTCGATATCCCAGCAGGCGATCGTCATTGCGACTCACCAGCAACGGCTGGAACCCAAAGTGGTTAGCTCCAAGACTGGCGCTAGTCATCAGCAAGGTAGACAGGAAAAAACTCAAGAATCTATTCAGTGGCTTCAGGAGTTAGAGGCTCTGCCTATTGCGACGCGACACTCTCGCCTCACAGATTATGTCCAAACCCAGGTGGCCGACATTATGGGGCTTACTTCTTTGAGTGAATTGGATTATCAGCGGGGACTATTTGAGCTGGGAATGGATTCGTTGATGGCTCTGGAATTGAAAAACCGCTTAGAAACAACGCTGGGGCGTACCATTCCTGCTGTTGCGGCTTTTGAGCATCCAACCGTTATCGCCCTGTCAACTTACCTGGCCACGGATATTTTAGGGTGGCCGATGGTGGAGGCCCCAGCGGAGGTGCCAACAATTGATATGCAAACACCTCAAATTTCGGATGATCCGCTCGCTGCAATTTCCCAGCTTTCCGAGGCAGAGGTTGAGCGATTACTAGCAGAAAAGATTGCGAGGTAGAAGACCCACGATGAGTACTTTTCTTGAGCGCATTCAAACTCTTTCCCCCAATCGATTGGCCCTGCTAGCCTGTGAGCTGCAATCAAAGCTGGAAGCGATGGAATCGGCGAAAAATGAAGCCATCGCGGTGATTGGGATGGGCTGTCGTTTTCCTGGCGATGTTGCCGATCCAGAAGCCTATTGGCAACTATTGAGCAGTGGTCAAGACCCGATTACAGAGGTGCCACCCGATCGATGGGATGTTGATGCCTATTATCATTCAGACCCAAGTACACCAGGGAAAACCTACACCCGCTGGGGCGGATTCCTCCAGGGGGTCGATCAGTTTGATGCCGATTTCTTTGGCATTAGTCCGCGAGAGGCAGAACAGATGGACCCCCAACAGCGGCTATTACTGGAGGTGAGTTGGGAAGCCCTAGAACGGGCTGGATATGGGCCTCAGCAGCTAGTGGGCAGTCGCACGGCGGTTTATGTCGCTATCTGTACCGCCGACTATGCCAACCTGCAAAGTCGAGCGAGGGATCTGACTGGCATAGATACTTACACCGGATTTGGTTCTGGGTTTAGTTTTGCTGCAGGCCGACTCTCCTATGTGCTAGGACTACAAGGGCCAAATATGTCCCTGGATGCTGCCTGTACCTCGTCGCTGATGGGGGTGCATCTGGGCTGTCAGAGTTTACGCGATCGCGAGTGTGAGATGGCGTTGGTGGGAGGCGTTAATCTGGTGCTTTCCCCTGAAACCAATGTTATTTGTTCGCGGACTCGCATGATGGCGGCGGACGGTCGCTGTAAAACCTTCGATGCGGCGGCAGATGGCTATGTGCGTTCAGAAGCCTGTGGGGTGGTGGTGCTAAAGCGCTTGGGGGATGCGATCGCCGCAGGGGACAATGTTTTGGCTGTTATCAAAGGCTCATCCATCGGCCATAGTGGCGCTAGTGGTGGATTTACTATTCCGAATGGAACGGTTCAACAAAACACCATCCGCACCGCCTTGGCTCAGGCTGGAGTTCACCCTCACCAAGTGCAATATATCGAAACCCAGGGCACCGGGACTCCTTTGGGGGATGCCATTGAAATCCGGGCATTGAGGGCAGTGTTCAAAGAAGACCGCTCACCCCAAGATCCCCTTTGGCTCGCCTCAGTCAAAACCAACATTGGCAATACTGAAACCGCATCGGGTCTCGCCGCGCTGATTAAGGTGATTTTGTCCCTCCAGCATCAGCAGTTACCCCCCCATTTGCATCTGAAGCAGGTGAATTCAGACATTTCCTTAGAAGACATTCCGGCCAAGATTCCCACCAAAACAGTGACTTGGCCTCAAGGACAAACCCGTCGCATTGCCAGTATCAATGCCTATGGCATGAGTGGCAGTACGGCCCACATGGTGGTTGAATCCGCCCCAGATCCCGTCCAGAGCAGCAAATCTCCTCAGCGTCGCTTACACGTGTTGCCCCTTTCGGCCAAAACTCCAGAAGCCCTGAGGCAATTGCTCCAGCGCTACAACGAGTATCTTAAAACCAATCCTGACTGCGACCTTGGCAATCTCTGCTTCACTGCCAGCGTTGGTCGTGCCCACTTTTCCCATCGTCTTGCCTTTGTGGGCAATAGCACCTCTCAACTTCAGCAACAACTTTCAGACTACTTAGAAAGTCAATCAATCCCTTCAGCGATTCAAACTCGGCCTAAAGTGCTCTTTAGCTTTAGCAATAAAGTGGGTGAGGCAGACATTACCCTAACCAAAATCCGCGAACTCTACAATATTCATCCCACCTTTCAGCGCAGCGCAGAACTTCTCTCCTTATCCCCCTCTCTCCTTACCCCCTCTCGTCCCCCGATTTCTCCCTCTCTCATCTTTTCTTTCCAATATGCCCTGGCTCAGCTCTGGCAATCCTGGGGTGTTCAGCCTGAATCCCTTATTGGCGAGGGAATTGGCCGGATTGTGGCGGACTGTCTATCTGGACAAATTAGTTTGAAAGCTGCGTTACAGACCGTTGTATCTGATCAGGCCATTCATCAAAACGTTAATCAATGTGAGACAGCCCAGACTGATAAGCCTATCGGGCAAGATAATGACCAGTACCATCTCCAAATCTCACCCCAGGTCGCTGCTTGGGATAACTTGATGGCGGATCTCAGTCAGCTTTATCAGCAGGGAGCCGAGGTGGATTGGGTTGAATTTTATCGGCCTTATTCCCATCAGCGGCTAGTTTTACCTACGTACCCCTTCCAACGGCAGCGGTATTGGAGTCGATTGGCAGAACTGGGAACCAAGGCGATCGCTACAACCTCTGTACCCCATGAGGTAAAGCAGTATTTATCACGGGAATCACTGCTGGCAATGGACCCGGCTCAGCAACAGCAGCGGCTAGCTGTAGATTTGTGCGATCGCATTGCGGTTGCCTTAGGTGCGAATCCCACCGAGATCACCCCTGATATCCCTCTCGATACCCTGCCTCTGGACTCACTGATGGCGCTGGAGATGAAATTTGATTTAGAGAAGACCTTAGGCAGCACCCTACCCATCACATCACTTTTAGAAAATCGGGATATTGCCTCTCTAGCTGCCGAAATGCTGGAGGGTGTGACGGCTGAACCAACCGCTCTGTTACCCCAACTGTTCCCTGCCCCCGACGAACGCTTCCAGCCGTTTCCCTTGAATGATATCCAGGAAGCCTACTGGATTGGCCGCAGCGGGTTATTTGAGATGGGCAATGTGGCGGCCCATGTCTATAGCGAGTTTGAAAGTGTTGGAGGAATGGATTGTGATCGCCTCAACCAATCGTTTCAGCAACTGATTGAACGCCACGACATGCTCCGGGCTGTGATTTTGCCCGATGGCCAACAGCAAATTCTTGAAACTGTCCCTGCTTACACCATTGAGATTTTGGATTTGCGGCAGGCATCGGTTGATACCGTTGAACAGCAGCTCAGTAGTTTGCGCGATCGCCTCTCCCATAAGGTGCATGATGCCCACCAGTGGCCATTATTTACCGTCTGCGCCGCTCAGTTAGACCAGGGACGAGTTCGGCTATACCTCAGTTTCGATAACCTCTTGGTGGATGGTACCAGCATGGGGCTGCTGTGCTGGGAATGGGGGCAACTCTACCAGGGGTTAACCGATTCTCTTGCACCTCTGACCGCTTCATTCCGGGACTATGTGATGGCTCTACAGGTCTTTGAGCAGTCTGAGGTTTACCAACGTTCTCTCGACTATTGGCAAGCCCGTCTGCCGGATCTCCCCCCTGCCCCCGATCTGCCTCTGGCGACAGCCCCCGCTAATCTGCAACGGCCCCGCTTTGAGCGACTGACGGCACAAATTGAGCCTGAAACCTGGCACCATCTGCAACAGCAGGCCACTCAAGTGGGCCTTACCCCCTCAAGCTTACTGGTTGCAGTTTACGCTGAAGTATTGGCGACTTGGAGCAAAACCCGCCGTTTCAATCTCAACCTAACGACGTTTAATCGCTTACCCCTGCACCCCAAGGTGCAGAATATCGTCGGCGATTTTACCTCTTTGACCTTGTTAGCGGTTGACTATCGTGATTCAGAGAGTTTCTGGGAACGAGCGAAACAGCTACAGGCGCAGCTCTGGCAAGATCTGGAACATGGCTATGTCAGTGGTGTTCGGGTGTTGCGAGAACTGGTGCGCTCATCGGCAAACCGGGTGACGGTGCCTGTCGTCTTTACCAGTCTTCTCGCCAATCCTCAAATGTCTGAGACCAAGAACCGTTCCACATTTGGGACAGACTGGCTGGGGCAGATGGTGTACGGCATTGCCCAAACGCCCCAGGTTTGGCTAGATCATCAGGTTTATGAAGAAGCTGGCACTCTGGTGCTGAATTGGGATTATGTGGCAGACCTGTTCCCAGCAGAGATGATTGAAGCCATGTTTGAGACTTACGTGCAAGGTCTTAGAACCCTAGCCCAGCAGCCTGAATTGGGACAGCAGCCCCGGTTTCTGCAACTGCCTGGTTGGCAACAATCCCTGCAAACCCGGTTTAATGACACGGAGGTTCCATTCCCTGACGAGTATCTACATACTCTGTTTCTCGCCCAGGCTCGCAGGCAGCCCCAGTATCCGGCTGTGATCACGGAAACCCTCACATTGACCTACGCCGAGCTACAGCAGCGATCGCACCAACTGAGTCAATCTTTACAATCCTTGGGGGTTCACACCAATCAACTGATTCCGGTGTCAATGGAAAAAGGCTGGGAACAGGTGGTGGCGGTGCTGGGGGTACTAATGGCGGGAGCGGCCTATGTGCCCATCGATCCGGCCTTACCTCAAGAACGTCGCTGGCAGTTGCTCGACCAGAGTCTTTCTCCTGATGATGTGCCAATTGTTCTTACCCAAAGGTGGCTGCAAGCCGAACTGTCCTGGCCTGAGTCGGTCAAATCCCTGGTCATTGATATCCACCCTATCCCCCCAGCCACGGATACCCTGACTCGACCGACCGCTCAGACGACCGATTTAGCCTATGTGATTTACACCTCAGGGTCTACAGGTACGCCCAAAGGAGTGGTGATTGACCATCGCAGTGCAGTCAATACCATTCTGGATATCAATCGGCGGTGGCAGGTGGGGCCGGGCGATCGCATCTTTGCTCTTTCCTCCCTCAGCTTCGATCTCTCAGTCTATGACCTCTTCGGTACCCTAGCAGCAGGTGGAACCATTGTGATGCCTCCCCCTCAGGCTGCCAAAGACCCAGTCCTGTGGTCCGAGATCCTGCGGCGGGAGCAAGTGACCATCTGGAATTCTGTCCCTGCACTGATGCAGATGTTAGTCATCCATGCGGCTGATCGACCTGGTATTTTACCGCCCTCTCTGCGACTGGTGCTGCTCAGCGGCGATTGGTTGCCTCTGACTCTGCCCGCTCAGATCCGCGCACTCGCTCCCGCTGCTGAAGTGGTAAGTTTGGGTGGAGCCACAGAAGCCTCTATCTGGTCTATCTTTTATCCCATCGATCAGGTTGAGACAGATTGGCCCAGCATTCCCTACGGCCATCCCTTAGCCAATCAAGAATTCTATGTGCTGGATACTCAGTTAGAAAACTGCCCCATTTGGGTAACGGGACAGCTTTACATTGGTGGTAAGGGGCTGGCGAACGGATACTGGCGCGATCACGTTAAAACCGCCAAGAGTTTTATCTCTCACCCGCGCACAGGGGAGGCTTTATATCGCACGGGAGATTTAGGTCGATATTTGCCCAGCGGCGAGATTGAGTTCCTTGGTCGGGAAGACAATCAAGTCAAGCTGGGAGGCTATCGCATCGAGTTGGGAGAAATTGAACAGGCGTTAGAACAGCATCCCAACGTGGTTCAATCCGTGGCATTAATAGCGGGTGACGCTGACTCAGGCCAGCAACTCGTGGCCTATGTTTGTCCTGAAGGTAAGAGGTCAGCAGACCCGCCTGATCCGCTTCCTGCCCAAGAACTCAAGGCTTACTTAGACCAGAAATTGCCGACCTACATGGTTCCCCATGGGTATATGACTCTGAAGGAGATTCCCTTAACCAGCAATGGCAAGGTCGATCGCCTCTACTTGGAGTCTCTGTGGCAGGTTTCATCACCGTCAGAGTCTGCCTACATTGCCCCTGAGAATGCCCTTCAATCTGCTGTTGTAGAGATTTGGCAGGAGATTCTTAAACGCGAACCCATTGGGATTCAAGACAATTTCTTTGAGTTGGGTGGTGATTCTCTGCTGGCGATTCAAGTGATGACGCGGGTGAGAGAGATATTTCAGGTAGAGGTCTCGTTACGTCACCTATTTGAAGATCCCAGTGTGGCCCAGCTAGCGGAAGCCATTGCTCAGGCATTGGCCGAACAGATTGACCCAGAATTACTCACTGCCCTAGAACCCGATCACGAGCTGGATGTTGAAGCATCAGGCGCAGTTCCCACTACAGGAGGAGAGACTATCGATGGATAATTTAGCGAGTCGCATTACAAATCTCTCCCCAGAGCAATTGGCTCAACTCACCCAGCAGTTGAAGAAAAAGCAGCAGAGAACGTCAGCAATCCCGGTGCAGTCAAGAGAGAGCAACACCTTTCCTCTTTCCTTTGCCCAACAGCGGCTGTGGTTGTTGCATCAGCTCCAGCCGGAGAGTGCGTTCTACCATTTGCCCAGCTTGATTCGGATTACGGGACCGCTGGATGTGGCAATTTTGGAGCGGAGTTTGACGGCGTTGTGCGATCGCCACGAGCCCCTGCGTACTGTTTTCCGACGCAATGCTGACGGAGAGCCCGTTCAAATCATTCAACCTGTTCAACCCTGGGTGATGGACTGTGTTGACCTTCAGAATTTATCCCCTGAGCAACAGCAACAGCAGATTGAGCGACATGCCCATGCCATTGCTCAAGAACCCTTTAATTTAGAGCAGGGGCCATTGTTGCGATCGCGTCTCCTGCACTTAGGTAGTGAGCGCCATATCCTCTGTCTCTGCCTCCATCACATCATTGCCGATGGCTGCGCCTTGGGCATTATCATTCACGAATTCACGGCGTTGTACGAAGCCTTTGCCGCCAATCAACCCAATCCGCTTCCCCCCCTCAGCGTTCAATATGTAGACTACGGAGTCTGGCAGCGACAGTGGTTGGAAGGAGAGAACAGTCAACGCCATATCGAGTACTGGCAACAGCAGCTCCAGGGTGCGCCTACTGTATTAGAGTTGCCCACGGACTATCCTCGTCCCGCCGTGCAAAGTACCCAGGGAGCACGACAGGCCATTGCCCTGGGTTCAGAATTGACGCAGGCGTTAAAGTCCTTGGGGCAAACCGAAGGGGCAACGCTGTTTATGACTGTTCTCGCAGCGTTGAAGGTCTTACTTTATCGCTATACGGCTCAAACCGATTTGGTTGTGGGTGCTCCGGTTGCCAATCGCAATCAGGCTGCAACTGAACAACTCATCGGTGTCTTAATCAACACACTGGCATTGAGAACCCAGCTAAACCAGGATTGGAGCTTTCGCCAGCTTTTACGACAGGTGCGAGACGTGGTGATCGAGGCCAATGCCCATCAGGATTTACCGTTTGAAAAGCTGGTTGATATCTTGCAGCCACAGCGATCGCGCAGCTATGCTCCGCTGCTACAGGTCTTGCTGACGGTGCAAGACTTACCGTTCCAAACCTATCCCTGTGGCGACTTAACGCTGCAACCTGAACCCATCTTCACAGGCACGACTCAATTTGACCTGGTGCTTAATCTGGGGGAGGCAGCCAATGGGCTAGAGGGCTGGCTGGAATATAACACCGATGTTTTTTCAGCAACAACCATGCAGCGGCTGAGTGAACATCTAAAAAAGATTTTAGCGGCAGTGGTTGCTAATCCTGAACATCTCATTGCCCAGATATCGCTGCTCACAGCCCAGGAACAGTCGCTCCTGCAACAGTGGAACCATACAGCGACCGATTATCCCCAAGATGTCCTTATCCATCGGCTGTTTGAGGCAGAAGCGGCTCAGAGGCCAGAAGCCTTGGCCGTTGCGTTTGGCACCCAGCAGCTAACCTATGGGGAACTCAATGCCAAAGCCAATCAGGTGGCTCATTCTCTCCAAAGCTTGGGTGTGGGTTCTGAAGTGTTGGTGGGCCTTTGCGTTGAGCGCTCTCTGGAGATGGTGATTGGGCTATTGGCGATTCTCAAAGCGGGTGGAGCGTATCTCCCCCTAGACCCGGCCTATCCATCCGCCCGATTGGAGTTTATGCTCAATGATGCTCCGATCAAGGTTTTACTGACTCAGCAGTCTTTGCTGGCATCCATTGAGACTTTAGCAGGCACCGAGACTCAACTGCTTTGTCTAGACAGCGATTGGCAATCGATTGCCGAACAGCCAAGGCAGAATCTCAACCCTGAGGTTAATGCGGACAATCTCGCGTATGTCATCTATACCTCTGGCTCCACTGGCACACCCAAAGGCGTAGAAATTCAGCATTCTGGACTCAGCAATTTAGTCTTCTGGCATATCGAAGCCTTTGGTCTTAGCTCTCTGGACAACATCGCGCAATTTGCCAGTTTTGCTTTTGATGCTTCGGGTTGGGAAATTTGGCCTTGCTTGGCGACGGGAGCATCGTTGCATATCGTTCCCGATCGCTGTCGGGTGTCTACCGTAGATTTGCAGGCTTGGTTTACGGCGCAACAGATTACAGTCAGTTTTCTCCCCACTCCCATATTGGAAACCCTGTTGAAGATGCCGTGGGGCGGGGAGAGTGCCCTGAGAGTGCTGTTGACGGGTGGCGATCGCTTACAAAGTGCGTTACCGGAAGGACTACCCTTCAAAGTTTTCAACAATTATGGCCCGACTGAAAATACGGTAGTGGCAACATCGGGTTTGGTTGAATCTCCAGAAGCATTGAATGGTTTGCTGCCCTCCATCGGTCGTCCGATCGCCAATACACACCTATACCTGCTTGATGCTAACTTGCAGCCAGTGCCCATCGGCATTCCTGGTGAACTATACATTGGCGGCGCGGGTCTGGCCCGAGGCTATCTCAATCGTCCTGAGCTAACGGCAGAACGATTTATCGATTTTGGATTTTCGATTGCCGATGTTGGATTAGGTACGAGACAGTCATCATCTCAAAAATCAAAAATCAAAAACCCAAAATCGACTCGTTTATACAAAACGGGTGACCTGGTTCGCTATCGACCCGATGGCACCCTTGCTTTTCTTGGTCGTATCGACCATCAGGTAAAACTCAGAGGCTTCCGGATTGAACTGGGTGAAATTGAGGCTGTCTTGATGCGTCAGGACGCTATCCAGCAATGTGTGGTGCTGTTGCGAGAAGTTCCTCCCGCTTATCCACAGATGGTGGCCTATATCGTTGTTAGTGCTGAGATGGATAGCGAAGCGGTCAATGCCCTCAAGCAGCGTCTTAAAGATCAGTTGCCCGACTACATGGTGCCTAGCTTCATTGTTCCACTGGAGACATTGCCCCTCACCCCCAACGGCAAAGTGAATCGTCAAGCCTTGCCTGCTCCTGACCGGATCAGTGACGCAGAATATGTTCAGCCTAGCAATGGGATTGAGAGAACATTGACGGCCATCTGGGAATCAGCTTTACAGGTTAGTCCTGTTGGCATTAACCATAATTTCTTTGATCTGGGGGGAAATTCTATTCTGCTGATTCAGGTACATGCTGCCATCCAGGAACAGCTCAATATCACCCTCCCGATAGTCGAGCTGTTTACTTACCCGACGGTTAGAGAACTGAGTGTTTATTTAACTACACGGCAACAAACAACTGAGCGTAAGCCCCGCCGCAACCATGCTATCGGGCGTACCGCTACCAACTCTGATATTGCCATTGTGGCCATGACGGGGCGTTTTCCAGGGGCAAAAAATCTGGAGCAGTTTTGGCAAAACTTGAAGAATGGCGTGGAATCGATTTCATTCTTCTCAGATGATGAATTGCTCAATGCAGGTATCGAGCCATCCTTGCTGCAAAATCCTGATTATGTCAAAGCGAATCCCATTCTGGATGACATTGACTTGTTCGATGCTGATTTCTTTGACATCACTCCGAAAGAAGCGGAAATTCTTGATCCCCAGCAGCGATTGTTTTTGGAATGTGCCTGGGAGGCGCTGGAGCAAGCTGGGTATGATCCCGATCGCTATCCAGGTGCGATCGGAGTATACGCAGGGGTAGGCATTAATGCATACTTGCTTAAAAATCTTATCCACCGTCGAGATTTACAGGAAACTCTGGGGGATTACCGACTGCTCCTGGCCAGCGATAAAGACTTTTTGCCGACTCGGGTTGCGTATAAACTCAATCTCACAGGAGCGGCCATCAATGTGCAAACGGCCTGTTCCACTTCTTTAGTGGCGGTTCATCTGGCTTGTCAGAGTCTAATCAATGGCGAGACGGATATGGTCTTGGCCGGGGGCGCTTCGATTCGGCTTCCCCAGGTGAGTGGCTATCTTTACCAGGAAGGGATGATTTTGTCTCCTGATGGTCACTGTCGAGCCTTTGATGCCAATGCAGGGGGAACCATTGGTGGCAGTGGTGTAGCGGTGGTGATGCTGAAGCGTTTGGAGGATGCGATCGCCGACGGGGACCATTGTTACGCAGTGATCAAAGGGTCTGCGATTAACAACGATGGCTCCCGCAAGGTGGGGTACACGGCTCCTGGCGTGGAAGGGCAGGCTACCGTTATTGAGGAGGCTCTGACTGTTGCGAATGTTGAACCCGACAGTATTGGCTACATCGAAACCCACGGCACTGGTACCCCCTTGGGCGATCCAATTGAAATTGCCGCCCTTACCCGCGCCTTTCATCAGGCAGCAGCCAAACAACAAGCGTGTGCCATTGGTTCTCTGAAAACGAACGTCGGTCATCTGGATGCAGCGGCGGGTGTGGCGGGACTGATTAAAGCCTCCCTCTCCCTCAAACATCAGCTCCTGTTGCCCAGTTTGAACTTTGAGTCTGCCAATCCCAAGACAGGTTTGGAAAGTAGTCCGTTTTATGTCAATACAGCATTAAAGGACTGGGGCCAACCCGACTCCCCCCGACGAGCTGGGGTGAGTTCCTTTGGCATTGGCGGCACCAACGCCCACGTCATTTTAGAAGAAGCTCCGCAGTCATCCCCTTCCAGTCCGTCTCGTCGCTGGCAGCCCTTGTTGCTATCGGCTAAGACCGCATCGGCTCTTGATCGGGCGATCGCCAACTTAGCCGACCATTTGCAGCAACAGACCACTGCTAACCTCGCGGATGTCGCCTATACCTTAAGCTGTGGGCGACAAGCCTTCGGCCATCGCTGCATGGTAGTTTGCCGGGGAATCGACCAGGCCATCGAAGCTTTGAACGACCCGTCTCAGGTCTTGGCTACAGCCAAGGGCACCGATCCAGCCTCCGTTGTGTTTCTTTTTCCCGGTCAGGGTACCCAGCACGTAAACATGGGATTGGAACTCTACCAGACCGAGTCCATTTTCCGGCAGCATGTAGACGACTGTGCCGAACGGGTGCAGCCCCTCCTCAAACTGGATCTGCGTCAGATCCTTTATCCTCAGACTGCAGAACAGACTGCCGCTGCGGAACAGTTGCAGCAAACCGCCATTACCCAGCCTGCCCTGTTTGTAATTGAATATGCGCTGGCTCACCTGTGGCTTTCCTGGGGAGTGGAACCCGCTGCGATGTTGGGTCATAGCATTGGCGAATATGTTGCAGCGTGTTTGGCAGGGGTTTTCAGTCTGGAGGAAGCTCTGGCTCTAGTGGTTGCACGGGGACAGTTGATGCAGCAGTTGCCTGCGGGAGCCATGCTGTCGGTGTCGCTGTCGTCAGAGCAAGTCGAGGCGGTTTTAGAAACAGCAGGCTCGGAGAATGGTTGCTTTGGGGAAATGGCGATCGCAGTCCTCAACGAGCCTGATCGCTGCGTTGTCTCCGGTCCTACCGCAGCCATCGCTGCTCTGGAACAGTATTTGGTTGCTCAAAGAATCGGCAATCGTCGTCTCCATACCTCCCATGCTTTTCATTCACCGATGATGGACCCCATCTTGGCAGACTTCCGGCAGCGCTGTCAGCAGGTCAATTTTCAACCACCGCAAATTCCCTATCTATCCAATCTTACGGGCACCTGGATCACCACCCCCCAGGCCACCGATCCGGATTACTGGGTGCAACACCTGCGCCAGCCTGTGCGCTTTGCCCAGGGAGTGACCCAGCTTTGCCAAGCGACTACAGGAAAACAAATTCTGTTGGAAGTGGGACCGGGACGCACCCTGAGTACTTTGGCCAAACGTAATGGGGTTGAGCAATCGATCGTTGCTTCTATGCGGCATCCTCAGGAAACCAAGTCAGACCAGCAGGTACTACTCTCGGCTCTCGGTAAGCTATGGCTGGAGGGAGCCACAGTGGATTGGTTTGCGTTCTACGGGGAAGAACACCGTCACCGAGTTCCCCTCCCAACCTATCCCTTTGAGCGGCAGCGCTACTGGCTCGACGCGACAGACCCCATCGTCCCTACCCGCTCTGTCCAGAAACACGATCTGCACAAACAAAGTTTGCAGAAACAAAATCTACAGAAACAAGATTTGGCAGACTGGTTCTACCTGCCCACCTGGAAGCGTCGTCCCTTGCCTCCAGCCGCTGTGACAACGATGACTGTGATGGAAACCGTCCTGGTTTTTGTCGATGAATTCAATCTGGCTCAACCACTGCTGCATCGCCTGGAGGACACTGGTTGTACGCTGATTCAAATCAAAATTGGCGAGACCTTTACCCAGCTAGATCCCATCCACTATTGCCTCAATCCTCAGCAGCCGCAGGACTACGATCGTCTGCTCCAGACTCTCGGAACACCACCCCGTAAAGTCTTACATTTGTGGACATTACCCGACTTTGAGCCTTGTCCAGATCGTGAACAGCTAGAACAGTATCAAGCTCTGGGCTTCTACAGTCTCTTGTTCTTTGCCCAAGCATGGAACAAATGCGGGCTCTCCCACCCCTGCGACCTGGTCGTGATCACCCGACAGTTGTCTAACGTCACTGGAGAAGAACCGCTGGCTCCTGCCAAAGCGACCCTCCTTGGGGCTATCCAAACGATTCCCCAAGAGATCTCTGGATTAACCTGCCGCTATGTAGATGTGGCGATCGCCGATTTAGGCCAGCACCCCCAACTCGTTGACCACCTTGTCGCAGAACTTGAAGCAACAGGTGCTGAAACAGCCGTTGCCTACCGCGCCCATCGCCGTTGGATTCAGGATTTTGAACCCTATCCCCTAGGTTCGGTTACCCTGGACTCCGGCAAATTCCGTTCTGGAGGCGTTTATCTGATTACAGGTGGTTTGGGAGGTCTAGGTCTCAGCATTGCCCAACATCTGGCTCAGCACTATCAACCCACACTCATCCTGCTGGGACGTTCTCCCCTGCCAGCAGCAGACACCTGGGATCATTTTCTGACTAACCATGATCCGGATGATTCGGTCGTTATGAAGATCAAAACTATCCGGGAATTGGAGGCCAATGGAGCCAACGTCCATGTTGCCACAGCAGACGTTTGCAATTTAGCTGAGCTAGACACAGCCATAACAGAGGCCGTTAAACAGGTGGGAGCAATTCACGGTGTGATTCACTCTGCTGGGGTGCTCGGTGGCGGATTGATCACTCTGCTCACCCAAGAAGAGACGGCAGCGGTCATGGCTCCCAAGGTTCAGGGAACGTTCAATTTGGACAAAGTGCTAGACAAAGTGCTGGGCAATCAGTCTCCGGATTTTGTTGTTCTTTGTTCCTCTCTGACTGCCGTCGTGGGTGCCGTGGGTCAAACGGGATATTGCGCTGCCAATGCCTTTTTGGATGCTTACGCAAATTATCGCAACCCGAACACCTCCACCCACTATCTAACGGTGAATTGGGATAGCGTACAGCAGGTAGGAATGGCTGTGGACGCTTTGAGTCAGCTAAAGCAACGATTAACAGACCGAGGGGCTGAGGATGATCGACTCAAACAGATAGAACTCGATCTGATCCAGGGGATCTTGCCACAAGAAACAGGCGAAGTATTAGAGCGTCTTTTAGTCCAGTCAGAGCCTTGGGCGTTGGTCTCTACTCGGCCTCTCCACCCGCGTCTAGCAGAACTAACTACCCACCATTCTCTGACCAATCCAGATATGGGTTTAGCTCAGCCTTTAGCCCTGTCCTACGCTCCTGGCGAAACCATTCCTGATGATCAGGTAGAAGCAGTGGTGATGAACCTTTTCCAGACGTTGCTGGGCATAGAGAAACTGGGCATCAATGACAACTTTTTTGAGTTGGGCGGAGATTCTTTGATTGGCACACAACTGTTGTTTCACTTGCGGCAGACCTTTGGGGTTAATATCCCCATTGCCACGATTTTTGATACCCCGACCATCGGTCAACTGGTGGAGGTGATCAAGGATAAACGGCAGTCAGAATCAACCACTGATGAGTTTAACAAGCTTAGTGACCTGTTGGAGCAAGTGGAAGCCTTCTCCGATGAGGAGATTAATGCGCTGCTTGAAACTTAATGGTGCTTGAAACGTGATGGCGGCAGATTAGCCGGAGACGTTCGAGCAGAAGAACCTGATGGAAGAGAGGCAAAACAACAATGGCAGACAATACTCACCTCAAACAGGAAGCCTTGGCCAAACGGCTAGCGACATTACCGCCCCCAAAGCGGGACGCTTTTCTGAGGCTGCTACAAAAGGAAGGGATTGAGCCAACGAAGCTGCCCATTGTCCCAGTTACTGATCGCCAAACCAATACGTTTCCCCTATCCTGGCCCCAGGAAAGACTCTGGTTTATTCATCAGCTTGAAGGCCCTAGTGCCACCTACAATATCCATCTAGTTTTGCGGATCAGCAGCCCAATTCGGGTGGAGGCTCTGGAGAAAACGTTGGACGCGATCGCCCAGCGTCATGACATCTTACGCACCACCTTTGATACCGTTGAAGGAAAACCAGTGCAGATCATTCATGATCCAGTCGCCACCCCAGGAAACTGGCCCCTAAGGATAGAAGACTGGCAAGACTGGGCATTTGACCCTCAGGGACAACCGTATCCGGAGCTAGAGACCAAACTTCGAGCCTTTACCCGCCAGCAAGCCCAGATCGCGTTTGACCTCACCACCCTTCCCCTCGCCAGAGCTACACTGTTACAACTTTCCCCCAACTGTTCGATGCTGTGTCTGGAAATGCATCACATCATCTGGGATGCCTGGTCCACTGGGGTGTTTGCCCAAGAATTTTCTCAGTTTTATCAAGCTTATAGCCAAGGACAAACCCCTACTCTCTCTCCCCTCCCCATTCAATATGTAGACTATGCGGTTTGGCAGCGCCAGTGGTTGCAAGGAACGGTATTTGCAACCCAGATCGACTACTGGAAACAGCAATTAGCCGATGTTCCGGTTTTACTGGAACTCCCGAGCGATCGCCCCCGCCCCGCCATCCAAGGCTTTCAGGGTAATACCCACATCATGCGGCTAGACTCTACATTAAGTCAGCAAATTAATGCATTAGCTCAGAAGCATCAGGTGACATTATTCATGGTTCTCCTGGCAGCATTCCAATTGTTACTCCGGCGCTACAGCGGTCAGCATGACATTGTGGTGGGGTCTCCCATTGCCAATCGCCAGCGGGCTGAATTGGAGCCACTGTTAGGCTTTTTTATCAATACATTAGCCCTGCGCACTCAGATTGACGATAGCGACACCGTTAGCCAATTGCTCAGTCAGGTTAGACGCACCACTCTGGATGCCTACGCCCACCAGGATGTGCCGTTTGAACAGATAGTCGATGCCCTCCAACTCAAGCGCACCCTGGCCCATTCCCCCCTATTTCAGGTCTTATTTGTGCTGCAAAACGCACCAATGGCTGCTCTGGAGCTACCCGATCTTGCCCTGACACCTCTGGTAGAGGAGACTCACATTGCCAAGTTTGATTTAACCCTGGAAATTGAGGATAGTGATCAAGGTTTAGTGGGGTATTGGATTTACAACAGCGACTTGTTTGAGGCTGACACCATTGCCCGTATGGGGTGTCACTTTGAAATCTTGTTAACGGCAATGGTTGAGGACGAGTCTCAGCTTGTGGGTACCTTGCCGCTGCTTAGTCCAGCAGAACGTCAGCAAATCCTGGTCGATTGGAATCATGCTGTCACCGTCCCCTCTCAGCCGCAGTGCTGTATCCATGAGTTATTTGAGCAACAGGTCAGCCTGAGACCTGATGCAGTCGCGGTTGTCTATGACCAGGAACAGCTAAGCTACCAAGATCTTAATAGCAAAGCTAACCAGTTAGCCCGTCATCTGCAAACCCTGGGAGTTGGCCCTGAAACTCTGGTCGGTATTTGTGTAGAGCGTTCCCTGGAAATGGTGGTAGGGCTGTTGGCGATTCTCAAAGCAGGCGGCGCGTATGTGCCAATGAACCCCAGCTATCCGCCGGAGCGGTTGCAGTTCATGCTCCAGGATACTCAGGTGTCTGTTCTGCTGACTCACACAGCACTGCTGGAAAAGGTGACACAGTTGACACAACAGAGTGCTCAAATCGTTTGTTTCGATCGAGATTGGGCTGACCTTGCCCATCACAGTCCACTCAATCTCAGCACGGCCCTGACACCCGCTAATCTGGCCTATGTGATTTATACCTCCGGGTCTACTGGCACACCAAAAGGGGTCATGGTCTCCCACCAGAATGTGGTGCGTCTATTCAAAACCACTGAGCCTCTTTATCACTTTAATCACCAAGACTGTTGGACGCTGTTTCACTCCTACGCCTTTGATTTTTCCGTATGGGAATTATGGGGAGCGCTTGGGTATGGTGGGCGTTTGGTGATAGTTCCCTACTGGGTAAGTCGATCTTCTCAGGAGTTTTATGATCTTCTGATTGAGCAACAGGTGACCGTTCTCAATCAGACTCCGTCCGCATTTAGCCAGTTAATTCAAGTCGATGCGAGTCACCCCGCCGATGCCTTAACCCTTCGCTATGTAATCTTTGGCGGCGAGGCACTGGCCGTTGAGAGCTTGCGACCCTGGTTTGAGAAACATGGCGACCAACACCCCCAGTTGGTAAATATGTACGGCATTACTGAGACCACCGTTCATGTAACCTACCGTCCCTTGAATAAAGCTGATCTTGAATGCTCGATTAGCCCGATTGGTCGGGCATTAGGCGATCTTCAGAGTTTTATTCTGGATAGTTTTTTACAGCTTGTGCCGATTGGTGTTCCAGGCGAATTGCATATCGGTGGTCCGGGGGTGGCGCGGGGCTATCTCAATCGTCCTGAGCTGACAGTGGAACGGTTTATTGATCATCCGTTTGGGTCAGGTCGTCTTTATAAAACGGGCGATTTGGCCCGCTATTTGCCCGATGGCAGCTTTGAGTATCTGGGACGGATTGACCATCAGGTAAAAATTCGTGGCTTCCGCATTGAGTTGGGTGAAATTGAGGCGGTGCTGCGACAGCATCCTCAACTGCGAGATGTTGTGGTCATGGTTCAGCCTGATCCGGCTGGGCAAAGTCGTCTTGTTGCCTATCTGACTCCACAACATAAAGCTGAAACCCCTGTTGATATTAACTTTGATATTAGCCTTGAGGTTGAAGCGCCCTGTTCAGTCAGGGAATTACGCCAATGGTTGCAGACACGACTGCCTGACTATATGGTGCCCTCGGCATTTGTTTGGCTGGCGCAACTGCCTCTAAATACCAATGGCAAAATTGATCGGGCAAAATTGCAGGCTCTTGATGGTTTTGGTGGCGATACTCCTTCCGCGTTGCGCCATCGCTCTAGCCTAGATACTCCATTTACCGCACCACAATCCCCGCTTGAACAACAGCTAGCGGATATTTGGAGTCAGGTGCTGGATATTCCCACCATTGGCATTCACGATAATTTCTTTGAGTTGGGGGGGGATTCTATTCTGAGCATTCAGATTATTGCCCAGGCGAGAAAAGCAGGGGTGCCGCTAAATCCCAAACAATTGTTTCAATATCAAACCGTTAGCGAATTGGCTTATGCCATCACCCATGAATCAGCAGTGCCAATTTTGGCCCAGCAAGGGCAAGTCACAGGTTCGGTGCCCCTCACTCCGATTCAACGCTGGTTTTTGGAGCAGCACTGGAGCAATCCCCATCACTTTAATCAGGCCATCTTGCTTCAGGTTCCCCCTGACCTTGATGAAGTCAGGTTACGGCAAAGTCTGGCGGATCTTGTGACCCACCATGATGCCCTGCGTCTACGATTTGAGTGCCGTGAGGGTCAGTGGCATCAGGCACACAACGCTGATGGGGTAGACATTCCTCTAGAAACGGTTGATTTATCAGACCTATCGACGATCGCCCAGGAGCAAGAACTGGCGGCGATCGCCACCCAAAAACAAGCCAGCCTCCACCTCAGTCAAGGCCCAGTGGGACGAGCTGTACTGTTTAACTTAGGCACCCAACAACGGCTGTTGCTGATAGTTCACCACCTGGTCATTGATGGCGTATCCTGGCGAATCTTACTCGGGGATTTGTGGGATCTCTATTGCTCCACCCAGCAGCCTGCTCAGCTCCCTCCTAAGACAACAGCCTATCAGGATTGGTCCCTACAATTAGAAACCTACAGCCAATCTGATGACCTGAAAGCGCAGCTTGACTACTGGCTAAAGCTTCCCTGGGCTCAAGTGACATCCCTACCTGTGGATATCGCCAACGCCCCTACCGACTCCACTGTAGCTGAAATGGCCACCCTATCCACCAGCCTGGGCACAGAGGAAACCGAACAACTTCTACACCAAGTGCCCGATGCCTACAATACACAAATGAACGATGCCTTGTTGACGGCGTTAGGAGAGGCGATCGCCCCTTGGCTCAGCAGCAACACTGTACTCATCAATCTAGAAGGCCATGGACGCGATCCTTTATTTGAAACCGTGGATCTGTCCCGCACGGTGGGATGGTTTACCAGCCTCTACCCGGTTGTGCTAACCACAGAGCCTCAGAAGTCCCCTGGAGACAATCTCAAGGCGGTCAAAGAATATCTGCGCCAAGTTCCTGACGGCGGCATTGGCTACGGACTGCTGCGCTACATGGCACAAGACACCGCGCTGAATGCATTGCCAACACCACAAATCAGTTTTAATTACCTCGGCCAGATCGAAAAAGGGGTTGGTGCTGACTGGTACTTAGCCCCTGAATCGCTGGGCAGTCTTCACGATTCGGGGGGGCAACGCCCCCATCTCATCGACATCAATGCCCAAATCGTGGCAGGAAAGTTGAACATTAACTGGAGCTACAGTCGCGCTCATCATCACCCCGAAACAATCAAACAGTTGGCCCAAAATTACATCTATGCCCTGAAAAAACTGATTGGTCATTGTTTAGCCCCAGACGTAGGAGGCTACACCCCGTCTGACTTTCCCATGGCTGACCTTAGTCAGACAGACCTCGACGACGTAATCCAACAACTTAGCTTATAAGGGGCACCGTTTAAGAGACCCCATTTAAGAGCCACCGTTTAAGGGACACCGTTCGACTCGGTAACAATTTGTCCGCCTCCAAACTTATTCAGATAACAACGCTATGACTACTACATTAAGTCGCAACATCCAAACCATTTATCCAGCCACGCCCATGCAACAGGGTATGCTCTTTCACAGTGCCTATGCGGCTGAAGCAGGTATCTATGTTGAACAGCTCCAGTTCACATTAGATGGGGTAGTGGATCTGGACGCACTACGGCAAGCATGGCAACAACTGGTTGAACAAAATGACGTGTTGCGTACCTGTTTTGTGTGGCAGCGCACTCAAACCTTACAGGTCGTCCTTAAGCAGGTGGATCTACCCTGGTACCATCACGATTGGCAGCATATCCCAGAAGAAGAGCAACAGCAGCAACTCCGAGAGTGGCTTCAACAGGATCAGCAAACAGTCTTTGACACTGCAAAAGCACCGTTAATGCGCTTTACGTTGATTACCCTGGGCCAACATCACCATCAGTTCATCTGGACTTATCACCATGCGTTGTTAGATGGCTGGAGCCTGTCTATGTTGATGCAGGATCTGCTCGCCAACTACCAAGCAGGCGGTCAACCCCGACCCCACCCCCGTAGACCGTATCAAACCTACGTAGCTTGGCTACAACAGCAAAATCAGGAAACCGTTGAAACCTATTGGCGACAAAAGCTCTCTGGGTTTAATACCTTGACACCGTTGCCGCTGCAAGACCGAGAAAATACGCCAGCATCTGATTTTTATGAGTATGAGCATTTGCTGTCAGTCGGGTTAACCGAGGAGCTTCAGGTTTGGGTTCGACAACAGCGAATAAGTTTAGCCACCCTCATTTACGGGGTTTGGGGCATCTTACTCAGCCGTTACAGTGATGAGTCCGACGTGGTCTTTGGCATCACGGTTTCAGGACGTGACATCCTCTTAAACGGTGTTGAGGAAATGGTGGGATTATTTATCAATACCCTGCCACTTAGAATAACGTTGTCCTCAGACGATTCTGGGGAAACATTTCTCAAGCAGCTACAACGAGATCTACAAGATTTGCAAAACTACAGCCACATGCCCCTGGTAGAAATTCAGCGCCTGAGTGAGTTATCCCACAATCTATTTAACACGCTGGTAGTAATTGAGAACTATCCCATTGATCAAGCGTTACACGAATATCGGCAAACATTGCCAATTAAGTCTGTAGCCGTCAGTGAGCGCACCAACTATCCGCTCAACCTAGTGGTGATTCCAGGCAAACAACTCTCCTTAAACTTTGCTTACAACAGTAAGTTGTTTCCCGCTCAAACTATTGAACGTTTAGCTAACCACTTTAAAGTGCTTCTCCAGGCAATCGTAAACAACAGATCAGCCTCCACCACAACGCTGCCAATATTGACAGACGCAGAGCAACAACTGCTATTAGAGTGGAACCACACCGCCATAGATTACCCTCAAGAAGTATTTATCCATCAGCTCTTTGAACAACAGGTAGAACAAACTCCTGAGGCTACAGCGGTGATATTGGGAGACACCCAGCTCACCTACCAAGAACTCAACCAGCGTGCCAATCAGCTAGCCAATCACCTGCAAGGGTTAGGGGTAAAGCCTGAGATGTTAGTGGGGATTTATGTAGAACGTTCTATAGAAATGGTAGTGGGACTGTTGGGGATACTCAAGGCCGGTGGAGCCTATGTACCTCTCGACCCTAATTATCCACGAGAACGGCTGAGTTATATCTTGGCAGATTCGGCTGTTGAAGTATTGTTGACTCAACAGCGTTTTTTGAAATCCTTGCCGTCACATCAGGCACAGGTGGTTTGTTTAGATACCGATTGGGACATAATCAAGCAATGTTCTTTGGATAATTTGGATATAGGAGTATGTTCAGATAATTTGGCTTATGTGATCTATACGTCCGGTTCTACTGGTCAACCGAAGGGAGTATTGGTTCCACATCAGAGTTTGGTCAACCATAACAACGCAGTCATCGCTGAATATAGGCTCAGTCAAGCGGATAGAGTTCTACAGTTTGCGTCCTTGAGTTTTGATGTTGCCCTTGAAGAGATATTCCCAACTTGGTTAAGTGGTGCAGCCTTAGTATTACATCCTCAAGAACCATTTATTTCTTTTACGGACTTTGTTGGCTTTATTCAAGCACAGAGACTAACCGTACTAAATTTACCAGCCGCATTTTGGCATGAGTGGACTTTGGATTTATCCCAAGAACAGGTATGCTTGCCAAACTGTTTACGTCTGGTGGTGGTTGGTAGTGAACAAGTGCAATGGTCACGGGTTGCCATCTGGAAAGAATGCGTTGGCAGTCGTATCAAACTCTGCAACGCCTATGGACCAACGGAAGCAACGATAACGACAACAATTTATCACGTAGATTTGAGTAACCTAGAAAATAAAACAGGTGGTTTACCCATTGGTCGTCCCATTGCCAATACTCAAATTTATATTCTGGACAGCAATTTGCATCCAGTCCCTATTGGTGTTGCTGGGGAAGTTTATATTGGAGGTGACTGTTTAAGCAGAGGTTACCTCAACCGCCCACAGCTAACCCAAGAGAAATTTATCCCCAATCTTTTTGCCCAGTCAGACGTAAAGAGTCAAACGTCATCAAACCTATATAAAACCGGAGATTTAGCTCGCCACTTATCCGATGGCAATATTGAATTTATTGGTCGTATTGACCATCAAGTAAAGGTTCGGGGCTTTCGAGTAGAAACTGGGGAAATAGAATCAGTTTTGGCAAGTCACCCCCACGTACAGCAGGCTGTGGTAGCGGCAATAGAAGAGGAGTCTGGAAATAAACGCTTAGTGGCTTATGTGGTACCCCAACAAGAATTAAACACAGACCTGAAAAGTCAAATCGAACTTTGGCCGTCGGTGGGAGAGTATCCGATCTACGACGAACTGCTGTACTCCGCGATGACGAATGACCACGTGAGAAATAAGAGCTACCAAGTAGCAATTAATCGACTAGTAAAAGATAAAGTTGTTGTTGAAATTGGTACAGGTAAGGATGCCATCCTAGCAAGATTTTGTGCGCAGGCAGGGGCCAAAAAAGTCTATGCAATTGAGATGGATCGTGAAGCTTATCAGCTAGCCCTAGCCTGTATTCAAGAGCTGGGCCTTTCAGAAACGATAAAGGTAATTTATGGTAACGCTACCCAAGTAGACTTACCGGAACAGGCGGAGGTGTGCGTCTCAGAAATTATCGGCACGATTGGTGGTTCTGAAGGAGCAGCAGTAATCCTTAATGACGCAAGAAGGTTTCTAGGCCCTGATGGTGTGATGATTCCCTCAAAAAGTGTTACGAAAATTGCAGCCGTCACTCTCCCTGATGAAATTCTATATCGACCAAAGTTTGCAAATACAAACTTTTATGTTGATAAGATCTTTGAACACATTGGATATTCCTTTGATGTAAGGGTTTGTGTTAAGGGATTTCCTCAGTCAAATCTTCTTTCTAATCAAGCAATATTTGAGGAGTTAGATTTTACAAAACTTGTACCCACAGATTCCAGTCACCGAATCAATCTGACTATTAACATGCCAGGGCGACTAGATGGATTTTTAGTGTGGATTAATGTACAAACAATTGCAGGAGAATGTATTGATGTATTAGAAAATAAAGAATCAAACTGGCAACCAGTTTATTTTCCAGTATTTGATCCAGGCATTGAAGTGGCCACAGGCGACACTGTTGAGGCTATCTGTACAAGGACGCTTTGTGAAAACAATCTGAATCCAGACTATGCCATCCAAGGCCGTATTCTCAAAAAGGACGGAGAACCTATCGATTTCAAATATGTTTCATATTATCGAAAGCACCTGTTTAAGCAAACTCCTTTTTATCAAAGGTTGTTTTCTGACAAGAATTTAGAAGATTATGAAACTGAGAAGTCGCAACCTCAAGACAATATCTTGAGCACCATTGGGCTCCGCTCTTACTTGCAGTCCAAGTTGCCGAACTACATGATACCTTCTGCTTTTGTGAGGTTAGATTCTATGCCTCTAACCCCCACTGGTAAAGTGGATCGTCGAGCCTTACCTATGCCTACCGATGATGTAGAACGTCCAGAGAATTTTGTTGCCCCAAAAACTGAGCAACAAACCCTAATTGCCAGTCTCTTTGCTGAAGTGCTTTCCATACCTACTGAGACTCTTGGTATCTATGACAACTTCTTTGATTTGGGGGGACATTCGCTGCTGGCAATGCGGTTGATAACCTCCCTACGTCAGGCTTTTGCAATAGAGATGCCGTTAACAGTTTTGTTTGAAACACCCACTGTAGCGGGTCTAGATGCGGTGCTACAGGTGGAGACTGCTGAAGGTTTGAGTATTCCTCAGATTACCCCAACACCGCGAGATGATACGCCAATCCCCCTCTCCTATGCTCAAGAACGGCTTTGGTTCCTGGCCCAGTTGGAAGGAGGATCGGGGACTTACAATATGCCAGGTGTGGTGCGGCTGGAAGGTTCCTTCGACGTGGCAAGATTGCAGCGAGCCATCAATGCAATGGTTTCCCGCCATGAGGTGCTCCGCACAACGTTTCCAGTCGCGAATGGCACCGCCTTCCAGCGCATTCATCCAACAATGGACATTCCTGTGCGATCGCTCCATGCCTCTGACCTCAGTTTCTCCGTCTCGGATTGGCTCACCCATGAGGTGCAGCAACCCTTTGATCTGGCAACCGGGCCATTGTTACGGCTAGCGTTGGTTCGTATCGAATCTGATGCCGCCATATTGGTGGTGACGATGCATCACATCATTAGCGATGGCTGGTCTATTGGTATCCTGATCCGGGAACTGATTGCCCTCTATGAAGCTGATGGTCAGAATCAATCGACCCTACCCACATTACCGATTCAATATGCCGATTATGCTCAATGGCAACGACAGTGGTTGCAGGGCGATTTGCTGGAAACCCAGCTTGGTTATTGGCGGCAGAAGTTAGCCGATGCTCCTACGCTGCTGGAATTGCCTACAGATCATCCGCGACCCGCCGTACAGAGCTTTCGCGGTCGCACCCAGGTGGTCACTTTACCCAAGGCTCTGAGCCAACAGGTGAAAGCGCTGGCGCGACAACATCAGGCTACCTTATTTATGACATTGCTGGCAGCATTCCAAGTGCTGCTTTATCGCTACAGCAAGCAGCGGGATATTGTTGTGGGGTCGAGTATCGCCAATCGTCAGCAGTCTGAGTTGGAGTCTTTAATTGGGTTGTTTGTTAATACGCTGGTGTTGCGATCGCACATCAAGGACACAGACTCCATAAAAGATCTCCTCCGCCAGGTTAAACAGATGACTCTGGAGGCTTACAGCCACAAAGACGTTCCCTTTGAGCAGGTGGTCGAGACACTCCAACCTCAGCGCAGTCTGGCTCATTCCCCCCTATTCCAGGTGATGTTTATGTTGCAGAACATCCCCAGATCTCCCCTAGAACTGCCCAATATGACCGTGACACCCCTGCCAGCCGAATCCGTCACGGCCAAGTTTGATCTGCTCCTCTCCGTCGAAGAAAGTGATCAAGGTTTGGTATGCCAGTGGGAATACAGCACCGATTTGTTCGAGCCAGAAACCATTGGTCGCATGGCTAACCATTATGAGGTGCTATTGACGGCAATGGTGGCTGATGACTCCCAGGCGATCGCCACCATGCCCCTGCTCACAGCGGCAGAACAACAGCAGCTTGCAGAGTGGAATGCCACAGCAGCCCCCTATCCAGACCTTTGCCTCCACACCCTGATTGAGCGTCAGGCTCAACAGACCCCTGAGGCTGTAGCCGTGGAGTTTGAAGCAGATCAGTTAACGTACCAGGAGCTTAATACCAAGGCAGAGCATCTAGCACACTACCTGCGGAGTATGAGTGTTGGCCCTGACAGCTTAGTGGCTATCTGTGTAGAACGCTCTATAGACATGATGGTGGGGCTACTGGGGATTCTCAAAGCCGGGGGGGCATACCTTCCCCTAGACCCCAACTATCCCCAACAACGTCTGGCCTTTATGGTAGAGGATGCCAACGTGGAGATATTGATGAGTCAATCCTGGCTCCTGAATCTTCTCCCCAACTACCAAGGCAAGATAGTTTGTTTAGATCAGCCCATCCCTGCGGCGGTTCCGACTGCTTCTGATCCCCGGCTTCAGGTAGATAACCTAGCCTATATGATCTACACGTCCGGCTCCACAGGTCGTCCTAAGGGAGTGCAAATTACCCACAATGCTGTTGTTGATTTGCTCCACTCTCAACGTCAGGACTTAGGCATTACCCATGAAGACACCATCCTGTCGGCAGCGTCTTTCTCCTTCGACATGTCGATCTTGGAGCTATGGTTGCCATTGATGGTGGGCGCGCGATTGGTGCTCGTCTCCAGAGAAGTGGCCCAGGATGGCTTACGCTTGGCTGAACGGATTAACACCCGTGGTGTCACGTTGATGCAGGCTACACCTGCTACTTGGCGGATGCTCCTAGATGCCAATTGGACAGGGAGTTCCCGACTCCAAATTATCTGTGGGGGTGAAGCCCTAACCCTGGATTTGGCGAAGGATTTGCGGGAACGATGTGCCACCCTGAGAAATTTTTACGGTCCTACAGAAGTCACGGTTTGGGCCACTCAGCAAGAAATCACAGCTAGTACCCCGATTACTGTTGGGCGACCGCTGGCCAATACCCAAATGTATCTCTTAGATGAGTTGTTGAATCCCGTTCCGATCGGTGTACCTGGAGAACTTTATATTGGCGGTGTTCGACTGTCACGGGGATACTACAAACGTCCGAGCCTAACCGCCGAACGGTTTATCCCGAATCCATTTGGGCAAACCCATGGGGAACGTCTTTACCGAACGGGTGATTTGGCCCGCTACTTACCCAATGGCACCATTGATTATCTGGGACGGGCCGATTATCAGGTCAAACTGCGCGGTTTTCGGATTGAACTAGGGGAAATTGAAGCCGTGATCGATCGCCATGAACAGGTGCGGCAGTGCGCGGTGATTGTTCACAAGGACACGGCAGGTCAGGAACGTTTGGTGGCCTATGTTGTTGGTGATGTCGATGCTCAGCAGCTCAAACAGCGTCTCAAGCAACACCTCAGACAGTCCTTACCTGACTATATGGTTCCCAATGTGGTGATGTGTCTGCCGACGCTGCCCCTGACCCCCAATGGTAAAGTCGATCGCAAAGCTTTGCCTGAACCCGATCATGAGCGCACAGCCGAGTTTGTTGCCCCCCAGACGGAACACCAAAAACTGCTTGTATCGTTGTTTGCCAAGATACTGACGTTACCTGTGGAGCACGTTGGCGTTTACGATAATTTCTTTGAGCTGGGGGGGCATTCCCTCCTCGCCACCCAGGTCATTGCTCGGATGCGGCAGATTTTTCATGTGAATATCTCCGTGCGACAGCTATTTGAAACTCCCACCGTGGCAGAATTGGCTACCTGGTTAGGGGAGCAACGTCAGGCACAACAAGATGTCATCACTAGAGTAAGTCGAGATCAGCCCCTACCCTTATCCTTTGCCCAAGAACGGCTATGGTTTCTGGAGCAGCTTTACCCTGACAGTGCAGCCTACAACCAAACCGTGGCTGTCCGCTTAACCGGAAATCTCCGCCTTGATGCCTTACATCAAAGTTTGCAGACAATTGTCGAGCGCCACGAAATTCTCAGAACCACATTTATCCTGCATCAAGGACAACCAGTACAGCAAATTGCGTCAACCCTGACAACTACATTACCTGTTGTTGATCTGCGAACTCTGACTCCAGCCCAACAGCCAGAGGAGATTCAACGGTTAGCAACTGATGCTGAACAGGAAGTCTTTGACCTGACCCAAGGACCGTTATTCCGAGCTAGCATTCTGCATTTGCAGGATCAAGAGTACGTACTGCTATGGACAACTCATCACATTATTTCGGATATTTGGTCCACAGGCGTGCTGGTACATGAGTTAAGTACCCTATATACCGCCTACATCACCGAATCCCTGCCATTGCTGGAATCCTTGCCGATTCAGTATGCCGACTTTGCTGTGTGGCAGCGGCAATGGCTGACGGGTGAGGTGCTCGATCAACAGCTTGCCTACTGGCGACAAAAACTAGGAGGGCAATTGCCTGGGTTGAATCTTCCGGCGGACTATCCCCCACCGGAAGTCCTCAGCTTCCGGGGAAACATGGCCACATTCAACTTGTCCGCTGAGTTAGTGAGCAAACTGCATCAACTCAGTCAGGACAACAGTGCCACCTTGTTTATGACGCTGTTAACAGGGTTCAAAACACTCTTGTATGCCCACACCGGGCAGCCCGACCTGATGGTAGGTACTGATATTGCCAATCGCAACCGCACTGAAATTGAGGGACTGATTGGCTTCTTTGTTAATTTGCTCGTATTACGCACGGATCTATCAGGAAATCCCAGCTTTCAAGACTTGCTCCAGCGAGTCAGAGCGGTAACTTTGGATAGCTATGCTCACCAGGATTTACCCTTTTCCCAACTGGTTCAAACAATACAACCCGATACACGCCGCAGTGGGGCGACCCCTTTGGTTCAGGTGTTATTTGTGATGCAAAATGCACCCTTTACCCCTTTAGCACTGCCGGAACTGACTCTAACCCCAGTTGTACTCGATACCCACCTAGCCCGGTTTGATTTAGCGCTATTTGTCGATGAAACTCCTACGGGAATTACCGTTGCCTGGAACTACAGCACCGATCGCTTTGCCAAGGACACCATCAGCCGTTTGGCTCAACAATTTGAGACCCTGCTCAGTCAGGTCGTGGCTCAACCTGATGTTTTTCTGGAGACCCTTATCTCACGGGTTGCGCAACAGCAATCGGGGTCACAAGGTGCAAAGCGACGGAAGAAGTTCAAACGAGTGATACCTCAGGCGGTGCAGCATTCCGCTGCCGATCTGGTTACCATTCAGCCCTTACCCTGTGGTGTCATGAGCATCCAGCCGAACAACGATAATGTAAATTTAGCGCTGTGGGTCAGGGAAGAACGAGCAGCCTTGAACGAAAAGCTATTGAAGCATGGGGCATTACTTTTCCGGGGATTTTCGATTGCGAATGCCAAGGATTTTGAGCGGGTCGCTGAGGCGATCTGTCCGGAGCTGTTTGGGGAGTATGGCGATCTCCCTCGCACAGGAGTGAGTGACAAGGTCTATGGGTCTACCCCCTATCCGGAGGATAAGGCCATCTTGTTTCATAACGAGAGTTCCCATTTACAACAGTGGCCCATGAAGATTTGGTTCTGCTGTTTGCAGCCTGCAAAACGTGGGGGCGCTACCCCGATTGTTGACTGTCGAAAGGTTTATCAAGGGTTAAGTCCTGAAATACGCGATCGCCTCCACCAGAAAAAATTAATGTACGTTCGCCACTACATCAAAGGGCTAGATGTGGCATGGCAAGACTTCTTTCACACCCATGACCGCACCGTGGTGGAACAACGCTGTCAGGTTGCCGGAATGGAATGGGAGTGGTTGGCCGATGATGGGTTACGAACCCGCCAAGTTCGTCCTGCCCTGGCTTGTCACCCCCAGACTGGAGAATGGCTGGTCTTTAACCAGCTCCAGCTCCACCATTTATCCTATCTGGATCAGCCCACCCAGCAGTCTCTTCTCTCTCTTTTTGGGGACGATCGACTGCCGCGCCAGGTTTACTACGGGGATGGGGCTGCCATTGAGCCAGAGGTGCTCAATGCACTGCAAACTGCCTATACCGAAGCTGAACAGGTTTTCGACTGGCAGCAAGGCGATGTGCTGATGCTGGACAACATGCTGATGGCTCATGGGCGACACGCCTATGTGGGTCCTCGCACAATCGCGGTGGCGATGGGTGAAATTATGACTCAGGCGACATTGAGCCAGATAAATTCGGTCACGCCTACTGAAACCATGCCTGCCGGAACTTAGAGCGATCGCCCATCCTCCTTCTCTGATCCTCCCTACTGATTTTCTACCGACATTTTAGTTTTACGCCAATTGTCTATGTCATCCCTAACGATTACGGGTTTTAAGCTTTCCTCCCAGCAACGCCAGATTTGGTGGCAGCAGTCCGCCTTGGGTCATCCTTTAACGGCTCAGTGCCGTATGACGCTACAAGGCAACCTAGATTTGTCGCTGCTGCATACAGCCCTGCAAACGGTTGTTGATCGCCATGAGATCCTGCGAACGACGTTTCAGGAGACGCCAGGATTGACGCTGCCGCTACAGACCATTCAAGCTCAAGGAACCATTAGTTGGCAGATGATTAATTTGACTACCACCACCTCCACAGAGCAATCGGTAACTCTGGCCAACGTTCAAGAACAGCAGCGGCAAGCGGTCAAAACGACGGGTCAAGTCTGTGTTCTGGCTACGCTATTTAAGCTGAGTAAAGACAATCACCTCCTAGTTCTGACTCTGCCTGCTCTCTGTGCTGACACCGAGACGTATCAGATTCTGCTAAGGCAGATCAGTCAATGTTATAACGGGTTATCTTTGGCGGAGGAACCAGTCCAGTATGTCCAGTTTGCCACCTGGCAAGAGCAGTTGATAGCAGAGGCTGATGAAGAGAGTCAAGCGGCCCAGGTCTTTTGGCAACAACACCTATCGCCCTCCTGTGCTCCGTTGTTACCGCCCTTACGGTATCGCGATATCAAACAGGATAGACTCACTCCCAACATTCACCGGATTGAGCTAGCGGTCCCCCTTGCGAGAAACCTGTTGGCAATGGATGCTGCTGTGGAGAGTGTCCTGCTGACGAGTTGGCTGATATTGCTGTGGCGACATACAGAACAATCAGACGGCATGATTGGGGTTATCTGTAATGGTCGTCAAGATCAAGACCTCGCGGATGCCTGTGGGCCGTTTAACCGCACGTTACCGTTGCACAGTCATCTCTCTAATGCAATTGCCTTTACGGCCTTACTCCGACAGGTTGAGCAGAACTGGCAAACTCTAAATGAGTGGCAAGATTATTGTCCAAGCGATCGCCCAATGACATTGCCCATTGGCTTTGAGTTTATTGCTCAACCTGCTACTGTCAGCGCTGCTGGAATTGAATTCGGGATTGAGCAAACATGGAGTGATGCTGAGGCTGCTGAATTGAGGCTAACCGCAATCCAGCAGGGTAGCCAATTGGTTTTAGAGTTCCACTACGACGAAACCGTTATCAGTGACGGGGCGATCGCCGCCCTCAGCACTCAGTTCCAGTCCCTTCTCACCAACATCATTCGGCAGCCCACCGCCCCGATTGGTAGCTTCAAGCTAACCCAGGAAGCGGATTCCTTCATACCGAACGCAAGTCCTACCCCTGTTCGCATTGTGTCTGACACCTGCGTTCATCATCGAATCGAACAGCAGGTTGAACGAACCCCAGATGCAATTGCCCTGATTTGCGAAGAGCACCAGCTCACGTACCAGGAACTTAATAGTCAAGCAAACCAGCTCGCTCGCCATCTTCAGCAATTGGGGGCTGGGCCAGAGGTGCCCGTTGCCATTTATCTGGAGCGATCGCCTGAGTTGTTAATTGCGCTGCTGGCCATCCTCAAAACAGGTGCAGCCTATCTGCCCATTGACATTGCCTTGCCCGGTAAGGGGGTGAGCGATCGCCTTGAGGATGCCCAGGCCAAGATTTTAGTGACCCGTCAACCGCTGCTCCAAGAGACGGAGGTGACGGCTCAGGTGGTTTGTTTGGATGGCGATCGCGACACCATTTCCCAACACCGTCGCACCAACCTCGCCAGTACTGCGACTCCGGCCAATTTGGCCTACATTATCTACACCTCTGGGTCTACGGGACAGCCCAAAGGGGTCGCCGTTGAGCATCGTCAACTGCTCTCCTACCTCGACAGCGCGATTGACCGCCTAGAGCTACCTGCTGCGGGGCACTACGCCACCGTGTCAACCCTTGCTGCCGATCTAGGCCACACCATGATCTTTCCTTGTCTGTGCCAGGGGGGCACCCTGCATGTGCTTGCTGTCGAGCGAGCTGGGGATGCCCAGGCGTTGGTGGACTATACCCGCCAGCACCCCATTGACTGTCTCAAGATTGTGCCATCCCACCTTAAAGCTCTGCTACAAACCCCACAGCCTGAACAGGTGTTGCCCCGTCAACGGCTGGTGGTGGGGGGAGAACCCTGCCCCTGGTCGCTGATGGAGCAGATCCAGCAGTTGGCTCCCAACTGTCGCAGCTTTAACCACTACGGGCCGACTGAAACCACCGTTGGTGTGCTTACCTATGCGTGTGGCACCCTAGCACAGCAAACGGCAGCGACCGTTCCCATCGGTCAGACTCTTGCCAATAGTAAAGTCTATGTGTTGGACTCTGATCTCCACCCCGTTCCCATTGGCATACCAGGAGAAGTCTATATCGGTGGTGATGGGGTAGCCCGTGGTTATCTACAACGTCCAGGGCTAACGGCTGATCGGTTCGTGCCGGACCCCTTTAGTAACCAGCCTGGAGGTCGGATGTACCGGACTGGAGACTTGGTTCGCCATCATCCCGACGGTAACTTGGAGTTTTTGCGACGGGTTGATTGGCAAGTCAAACTCCACGGGTTCCGCATCGAACTGGGGGAAATTGAGGCTCAACTGGCTCAGCATCCAGATGTCGGGGCGGTAAGCGCCATTGTTAGAGAGGACGACCCTAATAGCCCCATGCTAGTGGCCTACGTGGTTCCCAAAACCGAGAAAACTTTGGATTCTGGAGAAGTCCGTCTATTTCTGCGACAGCGGTTGCCCAACTACATGATTCCCAGCCTGTTTGTTATCCTGTCTGCTCTACCCCTTACCCCTAACGGTAAAGTCGATCGACAGGCGTTGCCAATCCCTGAGCGGATTAAACCAGATCTGGCCAAACACTATGTGGCTCCTCGCAATCCCACAGAAGAGGCGATCGCAGCGATTTGGACTGATGTTTTAGGATTGGAAACCGTTGGTGTAAACGATAACTTTTTTGATTTAGGGGGCCATTCGTTGCTCGCCACCCAGGTGTTATCGCGCTTGCGGGAAGTCTTTCAAGTTGAACTCCCTCTGCGCCAACTCTTTGATGCTCATACCGTGGCAGAGATTGCTGAAGTAGTTGAAACGGCCCTCTTAGCGGAAATTGAGGCCATGACAGACGAAGAGGCTCAAGCGATGCAGGAGTAAGCACGTTAAGCGAGTTAGACAGTTCGCAAGTTAGACAGGCAAATTAAACAACCAATGGCAGACCCAACTTCAACGCGCAAATCTAAACTTTCTGCGGCTAAGCAAGCGCTCCTGGCTCAGCGCCTCAAAGGTAGAGCCACATCGGTTCCGACTATTCCTCGTCGATCTCCTGACGCAGTAGTCCCCCTATCTTTTTCTCAGCAACGTCTCTGGTTTCTGTATCAATTTGAACCCAATAGCCCGCTGTATAACATTCCATTTGGTTTGCATCTGCGAGGAAAACTGGATATTGCCGCCCTGAACCAGGTCTTACAAACCTTAATACAGCGCCATGAGATTCTCCGGACGACCTTCGCGGATACCAGTAGCCCCGAACGTAACACTCCAAATGGCAGTACGGAAACTGAACCAGGAGGACATGCTCAACAAATTGTTCATCCACAAGGACTGACAACAGTAAAGCAAATTGACTTATCTGCACTAGGCGAACAAACCTGGGCCGAAGTGGAGCTGCTGGCACGGGAAGAGGCTGATCGACCCTTTAACCTCTATCAGGGTCCGCTTCTGAGGGTGACATTACTAACCCTAGCGAACCAGGAATTTGTCTTACTGGTGACATTGCACCACATCATTTCAGATGTTTGGTCTACAGGGGTGTTTATCCGGGAAATTGCCACGCTTTATCACGCCTTTGCCGAGAGTCTGCCCAACCCGCTATCGCCATTGCCTATTCAATATGCTGATTTTACTTTATGGCAGCGGCAACGACTCCAGGGGGAGCAGTTGCAGAAGCAAATGCGCTATTGGCAACAACAGTTTGCGACTATACCTCCGGTATTACAACTGCCTAGCGATCGCCCTCGGTCAGCCGTACAAAGCTTTCGTGGCAGCCATCAGAGGTTTTCTTTATCTGTAGAGCTGACCCAAGCCCTTAAAAGCCTGAGTAAGGAAGCTGAGGCTACCCTGTTTATGACGCTGTTAGCGGCCTTTAAGACGCTGCTATATCGCTACACAGGCCAGACTGACATTACCATCGGTTCTCCCATCGCCAATCGTAACCATGCAGCCATTGAAGGATTGATTGGTTTGTTTATGAATACCCTGGCGCTGCGCACCCAGCTAGAGGGCAATCTTACGTTTCGGGAATTGTTGAGCCGGGTACGGGAAGTTGCCCTGGGAGCCTATGGTCATCAAGATTTACCGTTTGAAAAACTGATTGAGATACTGCAGCTCCCCAGAGATTTGAGCTATACCCCCCTGTTTCAGGTGATGGTGATTGTTCAAAATGCACCTAGCCCCACCCTTCATTTATCGGGCTTGACCCTGAGTGGACTAGACCTGGGCAACACAACCACTAAATTTGACCTGACTTTAATCGCCACGGAAGGGGAGGGGAGCCTGCATTGCATCGTTGAATATAACACTGAACGATTTGATGGGACTGCGATCGCTCGGCTGGTAAATCATTTCCAAACTCTGCTGGCGGGCATTGTTGCCAATCCAGAGGCTAGGCTTCACGATCTACCATTGTTAACAGCGGCAGAATCGGATCAACTGCGCCAATGGTCTCAAACCGAGGGTCAGGAGATTGCTCCAGTCTGTTTTCATCAGCTGTTTGAAATTCAGGTGCAGAAAACCCCTGAGGCAATTGCCGTCGTCTATGAGCAAACTCACCTCACCTATGCTGAGCTAAATCAGCGCGCCAACCAGCTAGCCCATCATCTGCAAACTTTGGGGGTGGGTGTTGAAACCTTAGTAGGTATTTGTGTAGACCGTTCCCCAGAGATGTTAGTGGGGCTGTTGGCGATTCTCAAGGCAGGGGGAGCTTATGTGCCAATGGATCCCAGCTATCCAGAAGCACGTCTTCAGTTTATGCTCACCGATGCTCAAATAGCAGTACTAGTGACCCAGAGTCATGTGTTGAACCGTCTACCGGATCTAGATACCGAGATTATTCTCCTGGACCGCGACTGGTCCAACATTGCCCAGGCATCAATGGCACAGTTGCCCACCGAGGTGACACCGGACAACCTCGCCTATGTGATTTACACCTCTGGCTCAACCGGGAGACCTAAAGGGGTGATGATTCCCCATGGTGGATTGGTGAACTATCTTAGCTGGGGTATCCAGGCGTACAAGGTGGCGACTGGAGGGGGTGCGCCGGTGCATTCTTCCATTGGGTTTGATGCTACCATCACTGGTCTGTTTGCTCCCCTATTAGTGGGTAAACCGGTGTTGTTATTGCCTCCCCAACAGGAGATAGAGGCTCTTAGTCAAGCCTTGCAATCTAATCAGAAATTTAGCCTGGTTAAACTGACCCCTGCCCATCTGGAGCTACTCAACCAGATGCTACCGCCAGAAACATTAGCGGGTCAGACCCAAGCCCTCGTCATTGGGGGAGAAGCCCTGATGGAACATCAGCTTACCTTCTGGCAAACCCATGCGCCAACAACGCGTCTGATTAATGAATATGGTCCAACAGAGACCGTCGTGGGATGCTGTGTATATGAGACCACCGAAACCACCCGTTTAACTGGAGCCATCCCCATTGGTCGTCCCATCGCGAATACACAACTGTATGTGTTGGATACTTATCACAATCCAGTCCCGATCGGTGTAATGGGAGAACTCTACATTGGCGGCAAGGGGGTCGCTCGTGGTTATCTTAATCGGCCTGAATTAACGGCCCAAAAATTTATCGCTAATCCCTTTGGCGAAGGTCGTCTTTATAAAACAGGCGATCGGGTACGCTATCGACCTGATGGCATCCTGGAATATCTGGGTCGTATCGATCATCAGGTGAAAATTCGGGGTTTCCGCATTGAGCTGGGCGAAATTGAAACGGCACTGTTGCAGCATCCCCAAGTGCAAGAAGTCGTTGCGATCGCACGGGAAGACAACCCTGGACAAAAACAACTGGTGGCCTATCTCACACCGCAGCCATCGACGTTACCTGAAGCGTCATCCCCCCCTGCTGTCAACGACCTGCGCCAGTGGCTACAAGCACAGTTGCCAAGCTACATGATTCCAGCGGCTTTTGTTTGGTTAGAGGAAATACCGCTGACCCCCAATGGCAAGGTTGATCGCTCTGCCCTTCCTGCCCCCCACATCGACCGGGCTCTGTTGGCGTCTCCCTTTACAGCACCGCGATCGCCCCTGGAGCAACAACTTGCCACGATCTGGACCCAAGTGCTTGGGGTTCCCATTGTTGGCATTGACGATAACTTTTTTGAGTTGGGGGGAGATTCCATTCTCAGCTTGCAGATTATGGCCCAGGCAAACCAGATCGGACTGCAATTCAACCTAAAACAACTGTTTCAGCATCAAACGATCAGAACTTTAGCGACAGTGGTTGAAACAGCCACTGCGGCAAACCAGGGCGCAGTCGTAGGAACAGTTCCCCTGACCCCAAGCCAACGCTGGTTTTTCGACCAACCCTTTACCGATTATCGCCAGTGGCATCAGATGCTGCAGCTAGAGTTACGAGAACCTTTGACTCTAGAGAATTTGCACCCTATCATCCATTACGTACTAAACCACCATGATGGGTTGCGGTTGAGCTTCCAGCAGCAAGATTCCAGCTGGACACAGCAGAATAATCCACCCCTGGATCATCTGCCTCCGGGGGTTGGGACTCAGATTACGCTGTCTGGGGCTGATCTAGAGGGGGCGATTGCCACTGCTGTCAGCAACTTTCAGAACAGGCTGGATTTGTCCACGGGCCCACTGCTCCAAGCTGTTTTGCTAGGGGACGCCAGCCAAGACGATCCACAACATCTGCTCCTCATCGCTCATCAGCTTGTAGTGGACAATGCCTCCTGGCAGATTCTCACAGAAGATATCCAAACTCTGTTACAACAGCAGTCACAAGGGCAGCCCCTAGGGCTATCGGCTAAGACCCATTCGTTTCAGCAGTGGTGCCAACGGGTCTATCAACAGCCTCACCCCCCGGCGCGAGATCAGCCGCCAATACAACCGCCAATACAACCGCCGATAGATTCTCCCATTGGAGAAACCGCACCAATCGAAAGCTTAACAGTCAGTTTAGGGACGGAAGACACTCACAACCTGCTTCAGCATGTCCCCCTTGCTTATCGCACCCACACCCACGAAGTGGTGCTCACGGCTTTGGTGCAAGCCTATGCCCACTGCACAGGAGAATTAACCCTAGCGCTTGACGTTGCCAGGGATGGGCGCAACTATTCGTTTGAAGATATGGATGTGTCGCGCACTGTTGGCTGGTTTGAAATGCTTTGTCCGATTAAATTTGACCTAACGGATATTGACCAGCCAGCCATTGCTCTTAAAACGGTTAAAGAACAGTCTCGACAGGTTGCCAACCCGGTGGACTATCCCATCTCGCCGGGAGCACGCCAGGAGATAGCTAGTCCACCCGCACCTGAGCCACTCTCGATTATTTACTTTAATCACTCTGAACACCTTTTTGAACAGCGTAAGGGCAATACAGAGATGGAGCCTGAAGCTCCACAGGTTCGGCTGATCAAAGTGGCCAGGTCTCGCCACAGCCAACCCCATCAGCTCCACCTTGATAGCAATATTGTTGCAGGCCAGTTGCAGCTATGCTGTACCTATCGTACGTCCGGCTACCAGCCAGCCACCATTAAGACCTTAGCCCAGTGTTTTCTGGAAATGTTGCGATCGCTCATTGCCCACTGTCTCACCCCTGGGGTTGGAGGCTATACCCCTTCTGATTTTCCCCTAGCCCAACTGGACCAAGCCACCCTCGATCGCTTGGTGGCAGGTCATCCCCACATTGAAGACTGCTATCCCCTGACCCCTATCCAGCAGGGATTTTTATTCCATGCTCTCTATGCTCCTAACGATGGCATGTACGTGACCCAAATATGTTGCCGCCTTCAGGGTGAACTGGATGTGGCAGCACTCCAGAAAACCTGGCAACTGATTAGCGATCGCCATCCAATTCTACGCACAGCATTTGTGTGGCAGGATGTGCCCCAGCCGCTACAGGTGGTTTATCAGAAGGTGATTGTCCCTTGGAATGTGCATGATTGGCGATCGCAATCACCAGCAGAGCAAAAAGCTAATCTGACGGCATTGCTTGAGCACGATCGGGGCACGGGCTTTCAACCCCATATTGCCCCGTTGATGCGCCCCACCCTGGTGCAAGTTACCGATGATATCTATGACATCATTTGGAGCTGTCATCACATGCTTCTAGACGGTTGGTCAATGCCCATGGTGATTCAAGAGCTCTTTACCCTTTACGAAAGTTTGACCCAGAGACAGCAGCCCGTATTGACTGAGCGTCGCCCCTACCGCGATTACATTACCTGGTTGCTGTCCCAAGATTTATCAACAGCAGAAGCCTTTTGGACTGCCTTGCTGGAGGGCTTCCATACCCCCACTTCTCTGGGGTATCAGAAAGCTGACAACGCTCTCCCCCACCACGAGATTCAAGGGTTAACGTTGAATTCCGCTATCGCTATTGAAATTCAAACCCTAGCCCAACAGCACCATCTTACTCTCAACACGTTGATTCAAGGAACCTGGGCCGTTCTCCTTGGTCTGATTAGCAATCAGACTGACATTGTCTTTGGGGCCACCACAGCGGGACGCCCCCCCAGCCTGGCTGGTGTAGACAAAATGGTGGGCCTATTTATCAACACCCTGCCAGTACGGGTAAAGCTTATCTCAGAAATGGGCATCATCGCCTGGATGCAAGCTATTCAAACCCAGCGTAGCGAGGCACGCCAATACGAATATAGTCCCCTAAATCAGATTCAACGGTGGAGTGAGCTGCCTGCTGGCACACCGCTGTTTGAAAGTCTGATTGTGTTTGAAAATTACCGGGTGGAAGCTGCGGTTGCCTCGACCCAAACGAAGCTGACCATGTTGTCGGAAGAAACGTCTCGCAATAATAGCTATCCCCTGACGCTGCGGGTGCTGCCAAGAGACGAATTTGTATTGCAGATTATGAGCGATCGCACTTGCTTTGCTGCAGAAACAACCGAGCGTTGGCTCCATTACCTAGAAGCACTATTTCAGTGGCTGTTGGCTCACCCTGATGCCTCCGTAGGTGGCTGGCAGTCTTATCTCAGCACACTGGATCGTCAGCAGCAGCAGCAGCAGGCCCAGACCCAGGCCCAAACTCGCTTGCAAAAGCTACGCTCGACCCGACGTAAAGCTGTTCGTTCCCATCCGTCCCAGGAGGATTCCTAAGCCCATGCCATTACCCACGTCTCCAACTGCCTTTCCCGGTAAGCCCCAGCGGCGGCGCGTCAGCCTCAATACCGAGACTCTTGTTCAAACCATCCCTCTACAGCCCGGATCTGCTCTGCCGCTACTGGTGCAACCCACCCAAGCAGAGTTAAGTTTAACGGATTGGGTATCCCATCACCAGGGCACCATTACCCAGTGGCTCCACCACCACGGAGGAGTGTTGTTTCGGGGGTTTCAGATGGCAGGAGTTGAAGGTTTTAGTGCCTTTATTCGGGCGATTGCTTATCCGCCCATGCCCTATACCTACCGCTCCACACCTCGCACCCAAGTCCAGGGAGCCGTCTATACCTCCACGGAATATCCGGCAAATCACGCCATTCCCCTTCACAATGAAATGGCCTACGCTCGTCAGTGGCCCTTGAGAATTGCCTTCTACTGTGTGCAACCCGCTGCTGAGGGAGGCGAAACGCCAATTGCCGACAGCCGCCGTATTCTAGAGCGGATTGATCCAATCGTGAGATTGCGATTTCAGGAACAGGGGGTACTGTACGTTCGTAACTACGGTGGGGGTCTGGATTTACCCTGGCAGGAAGTGTTCCAAACTGAGAAACGATCTGAGGTAGAAGCCTATTGTCAGCACGCTCAGATTGAGTTTACCTGGAACGATGGTGATCAGTTGCAGACGCGGCAGGTATGTCAGGCGATCGCCCACCATCCTCACACGGGGGAAGCCGTTTGGTTTAATCAGGCCCATCTTTTCAATATCAATATGTTGGCTCCCACCGTTCGAACCAATTTGCTCGCGACGGTTGCCGCTGATCGGGTGCCCCGCAACACCTACTATGGCAATGGCGAAGAAATTACCCCCGATGTGTTGGAGATGATTCACCAAGCGTTTACCGCAGAAGCCGTCCTCTTTACTTGGCAGACTGGAGATGTGCTGCTGTTGGACAACATGTTAGCGACCCATGGACGACAGCCTTTTTCTGGTACCCGACGGGTGCTGGCAGGGATGGGCGATCCCTGGGAGAGTCATGATCTTGGTAAAACTGTAAATACGATTGAATCCTGAATCCTGATTCTCTGCTTTGCCATAAGTAGAGTTGGTGTAATTGCTCAACTAGGTTGACCGGAGACGATGAGTGGAAGAAGATGGTAGGCTTTTTGCATGAAAGAACTACCGCTCCTGGATGGACTGAGCCACGCAGAGAAGGATGCTCTCATTGGAGAGCTCTGGAAAGAGCTGCAAACGCTTCGCTCAGACGTCGAAAGGCTGAAGCAAAAGCAAGTCAAGAAGACCTCCCGCAATTCAAGTCTGCCGCCATCAAAGGGCTTCAAAGCCAACCCGAGCAAGTCCGAGTCGGCTTGTGTAAACGACCCGAGGGCCGCGAAACACACAGATGGAGGACGAGAACTGCATCCCCATCCAGATCAAACCGTCGTCGCCCAAGCGAAACGCTGCCCCCACTGCGGCAGTGCGGTGGAGGTAT
>JAYKGU010000171.1:0-26136 GCA_035285585.1 Synechococcales cyanobacterium | reverse complement strand
CCCTTCTCCCAAGTTGGGAGCAGGGGAGCCAGAGCTGCCTAATCGCTTCAAAGCCCCTCGCCCTTTTTGGGAGAGGGGTTTGGGGTGAGGGCGCAATGGCTCGGAGCAAAGCAAATGACCCACTAGTTGGCCAAGGGCTTCAAAAAGGCTGAGGGCCATGTCACCCATCTGACAGAGGTTTACGGGCGCTGTGAATTATAAAGTCCAAGTAACTGGTTGAAAGCAGTGTTATCCTTCCTCTTCTGCGTCAATCCCCAGGCGTTGCCAGGTAACACGATGCTCCATGGGGCCAGGTTGCAGGGTGCTGGATAGCCCGTGGTGAATAGTGAATGGCGATCGCCCAGCAGATAGCGCAGTTTGCCACTGCGGCTTTTTCGGGACTTTCCCCAAACTTTTCTCGCCTTTCTAAGCTCTCTAACGTTACACGATAAAGCACTATGACTATTGCCTTTGAACACAGAACGGGGTTAGACATGGCTCCAGCTCTACAGGCTGGGGGAGCCACCCTTCATCCGTCGGTGGGCAGCAAGCTCAAGCGTCTCATCGACATCGCAGGGGCATTGATGGGCCTGGGCATGACAGCCGTGCTTTTTATTCCCATTGCGATCGCCATTCGGTTAGATAGCCCCGGCCCCATCCTCTACAGCCAGCTTCGCTGCGGCTTTCAGGGGCAGACTTTTCGCATCTGGAAGTTTCGCTCGATGGTGCGCGACGCCGACCGCCTCAAGGCGATGGTAGAGAATCAGGCCAAGGGGCTGATTTTCAAAAACGACAGCGATCCCCGCATAACCCGCGTCGGTCGCTTTCTGCGCCGCACCAGCCTGGACGAGTTTCCCCAGTTCTGGAACGTCTTGCTAGGGGACATGAGCCTGGTGGGTACCCGTCCCCCCACCACAGATGAAGTTGCCCGCTATGAGCCGCACCATTGGGAGCGTCTGACCATCAAACCAGGATTAACCGGAAACTGGCAGGTGAATGGGCGATCGCACATCAGCGACTTTGAAGCCATTGTGTTGATGGACGTTGAATACGCCCGCCGCTGGTCGGTGCGGTATGACGTTGCGCTGATTCTCAGGACGGTTTGGATTGTCTTGAATCGTCGGGGAGCCTACTAGCCCATAGCGCTCAGCAGTTCCAGGTGTTGGGGCACAGAAGCTAACGTGTTGGCGGTGATCAGACCGCTCGCTGCTACCGCTGGCAGCCCAATGCCGGGAAAGGTCGAGTCCCCACAGCAGAGCAAGCCGGGCAGGGGCGTCTTTGTGCCTGGGAAAAAGCCCTCCCCAGCAGCGATGGCGGGGCCATAGGTGCCCCGGTTCCGTCTAAGAAAGCGCTCGTGGGTGAGGGGCGTGCCCACCAGAGTTACCTCACAGCGCGATCGCACATCGGGAATCAGCCGCTCCAGGGCCTGCCACATTACCTCGGCCCGCACCTGCTTCTGGTGCTGATAGGCCTCACTGCGTCGGTCCAGCCCCTGCCAGAGGTCGTACGGCTCATTGCCGGGGGTGTAGACGTGGATGGTATGCTTGCCGGGAGGGGCCACTGATGGGTCAATCAGCGACGGAATGGACACCAGCACCACGTTTTGAGGAGCGGTTACCCCAGCTTTCCAGCTATTGACAACGATGTGATGGCAGGGCAAATCAGTGGAGATACCTGCTGCGTCAATGCCCAGGTGCAGGTGGAGAAAGCTGTCGCATTGGGGCGTTTGCCGGTAGGGCTGCCAAGCGGGGCGGCGACTGATGGAGTCGGGCAGCAGCTTGAGGGTATCCCACATGGATGCATTGGAGATCACCGCTGTGCGGGCCTGGATGGTTTGGCCATTCCGCAGACGGACGCCCCTGGCGCGATCGCCCGCCACCCAAATCTCCTCGACGTGGGCACCCAACATCACCTGCCCGCCAAATTTTTGAAGACCGCGCAGCAGGGCTTCCACCAGTGCTCCACTGCCGCCGATGGGGTAGTCGAGAACGACGTTGGGACGGTACCACTCGGCAAACATGAAGGCCATTTCTGCTGCACTCGTGCCGCTGGCGGGCAGCCCCGACAGGAGAAAGCACAGCAGGTTGAGCCAGTTGCGAATGAATGGATCGGTCACGGTGCCCTCCATCAGATCGGCAAACGACCCCATGAGCTTCAACATCTGGGGCGCGTGGCGCAGCAGGGCAGGGGTGTAGCGTCCTACGGTAAAAACGGCCCCCAGATCAGAGCGGACGGCTGCAGGAGGGAGGGCGATCGCCGCCTCCGCCAGGGGAGCCATGAATTGCTGCAGGGCACGCCACTCGGCCACCGCCTCCTTTCCCCGTAAGCGGTTCAGCAGGTCACAGAACTGGTCAGCCCCCACGACGGTATTAAAATTTCCGTCGGGCAGCCAGCAGCCCCACGTGTCGTAAGTGACGCAGGGAACGGTTTCACCGATGGCATCCAGAACATGGCGGAGGGGGTTGCTGGACGGAGCCGACAGTCCGGAATAGAGCGATGGGCCGGAATCGAAGCGGTAGCCGTTGCGCTCGAAGCCGTGGGCTGCCCCGCCCGGTAGGGTATGGCTTTCGCAGACGATCACCCGAAAGCCGTATCGGGCCAGCAGAGCGGCGCAGCAAAGGCCACCGATGCCGCTGCCGATAATCACTATATCGGTTTGCTGCTGAGTGCCGTTGGACTGGGTCATAGCGCACCTTGGAGTTTACATGGAATCTACGCCGGATTTTACGGGTGCCGACCAAAGCGGTGCGCTCAGCCCCGCCCTGTCCTGCCAGTTTGGTCCCGCTTTAAGCAGAAACCCGGAATTTACGAAATGGTAGAGGATCTACGGTGCAAAGATCGGGGGAAATGTTGTGGGACAAGAAATTTTGGGAAATCTGAAGGAGGCGATCGCCCCTGGTAAGTTCCCTGAATCAGTTGTCACAAACCTTAATAAATTTAACGTAGGTTCACAAATTTGGCGATCGCCGTCTTCAGAACTTCCTCATAATCTTTCTTTATCGTTTGAAGATAAGGAGGTTGGGGCTGAGGATGGGGTTTGTGGCCTCGATCCAGATGTTCTGGTGCTTTTGCCGGACACATACAGCCTGGCTTATCACCTCCGGGCAACGGGGTATTTACCCATCTTTAACTGTTGTCTTGCGGCCTCGGTGCTTATCAGTTTTGAACAGTCTCATCCCATGAACTATCTTTACTATCTTGCCAACGCCAGTCTGACCCTCAGGATTATTGAGTATCTGTACGGAAATCCCTCCATTCCCCTCGACTTCGTGACGGTGATTCACCACATCGACGGCTGGATTGTGCGTATTAAGCTGAAGACCCCGCTGATGCCCCAGCGCGATGGCGATGTTCGAGCCTTTCTCAACGAAATGGGGATTCCCTATCAGCCCTCCCCCCGGATTGAAATGGCTTTGTTAAAACTCCAGTCAGGCCAGTCGCCGCTCAAGGTGATGCGCCAGTTTCAGATTGCGATTGTTTCCCACGGCTATCCAGAGCATCACGAAATTGAAGTGTTTCGCCAAAACTTTATTGAAGGGCTGGGTTACTGCCCGGAGCATCTTGCTTAACCAGATCGATTTTACCTAATCCTGCACAATCGATCCTGAACCTCGCCAAAAATGACTGGGTTAGATGGTTTCTTGAAGGGAAATTATCAGTCTGTGGTGCGTTACGCTCTGCTTTAGCGATAGCTATGCCCTTGGGCTATACGGCACCCTACGGGCGGTATGATCTTTCCCGGAAATTTCCTAAGGACGCGGCTTAGAACGTTTCGAAAAACGATTGCACCGAGCACCGAAACTCCGGCAAAAGGGGACTGGTCACGGCATCCGTGGCAAAGAGGGTTTTCGCTTTCCGCAACAGGCCCTCCTCCCGCTGGTAAATTTCCAGGGTTTGTGGGAGGCGATCGCAAATCCAGTACTCCACCACCCCTTGCACTGAGTAGAGCTTGAGCTTTGTTTCGCGATCGCGCTTCCGGTCTTTCTCCGATTGGGACAGCACCTCCACCACCAGCTCTGGCGCGCCCGTTAAATGGCCTGCCTCGTCCAGAAGGGACACCAGCCGCTCGTTACTCACCCAGACGACATCAGGAATGACGTTATCAGATTCGGAAAAGATAATGCCAGGGGTCATAACTGCCTTGCCTAATTTGCTGGCCTTCGACCAGGCTCTGAGTTCCGCGTAGATCGCACCGGCCACGTTCTGATGGTCGAAATGAGGCGCACGGGTCGCAAATAGTTCTCCTTCAATGATCTCATAGCGGTTGCCGTTGTCGGGAAAGCCTTCTAAGTCGGAGATGGTCCAGCGGACGGGGTGAGTGGTGGGAGGAGTCATGGCGATCGCCTCAATAGCATGGATAGTCTTTGCAGGTTTCTCTGGCGCTTGTTTCTCAACAGTGCTATTATTGCAAATCCTTTGCCCTGGCGAACTGCTGGAGCAGGGTACCCCCTACGGCGGGAACCCGCTGGAGTACACTTGAGGGTGATGTCGATGCATGAAACGGTCGCTGCAATGCAACCCATTCGATCCATCAATGGCTGACCGCGAGCTGTACTCTGGGTTCATCCGGCTGCACATCCTTCACCACGCTGTGCGCGAGCCGATCTTTGGGCTGGGCATCATTGAAGAACTGGAGCGCCACGGCTATAAGCTCAGTCCCGGTACCGTTTATCCCATCCTGCACAGCCTGGAGCGCAAGGGCTACCTGACATCCTTTGAGGAGCGATCGGGCCGTCAGTTGCGCAAGCTGTATCGCGCTACCCCTGATGGGAAGGCGGCTCTGGCGGAAGCCAAAGAAAAGGTGCGGGAGCTGTTTGGCGAACTGTTTGAGGACGAAGGTTGAGAGGGGCGATCGCCTCTTTTGCCATTTGTCTCCCTGGATATAACCTCTAGATATCGAAACGCGATAACATCCGAGGCGTTTCACACAGGCGCATAGCCGGAGGATCTCGACGTGAGCTTACCCCTCGCTATTTTTTTGTTCATTGCCGGTCTGGGCCTGGTCATCTTTTTTGCCGAGCAGCTCGTGAAAGGTTTGGTGGGGACATCCACCAGCTTCGGCATTTCTGCTTTTTTAATCAGCGTAATTTTTCTGGGGTTTGATCCAGAAAACCTGGCGGTGGGAGCCGCAGGGTCTTACGAACGGGTGGCGGGTATTGCCCTTGGATCGGTCATTGGGGCCGCAATGGTGGCCGTTGCCCTGGCCTTTGGTATTACAGCAATCTTTGCCCCAATGCGGTTTGAGCAGGTACCCAGGCAGATTGTAGTTGCTCCAATTTTGGCGGTCCTTTTGTTTGGGATCCTGGGGCTGGACGGCCAGCTCTCCCGCCTGGATGGCGGGGTTTTACTGCTGGGATTTCTGGCCGCCATTGCCTACCTCATCTGGCTAAATCGCCAGGGATTTGACATTGAACCCACCGGGGAAGTGGCGGAAACGCTGGAGAAAGACGAACAGCCCAATCGCTGGAAAGCCGTGGGACTTTTAATCCTTTCTTTGATTGCCATTGTTGCCGGAAGTGAAATGCTGGTAGCAGGAGCTGAAAGCCTGATCGCCAGGGTCGGCATTTCAGACACGGCCTTTGGCATGACCATCCTGGCCTTCCTGGTGAGCATTGAGGAGCTGGCCAGGGAGCTGCCAGCAGCCCTCAAGGGTCGGGCGGACATTAGCTTTGGCAATGTGCTGGGATCAATCCTGGCTTTCTTTCTATTCAACGCAGGCATCATTGCGCTGGTGCAGCCGGTGCTGGTCAGCGATCAAGTTCTTCAGTTTCATTTGCCCGTTTGTCTGGCAACGGTGTTGATTCTCTCAGCCTTCATGCTGCGCAAGCGGATCTCACGCTGGGCTGGAGGAATTCTGGTTGCCCTCTACGCTTTCTTTGTCCTGGGTAGCTATTTGTGGACAGCAACCTGAAGTGGGAAGCTTATTGAAGATAGAATTCAGGAGCCAGGAGTCAGGAGCCGGGCTGATTGACTGACAAAAGTTTTAATGTAGGTTGGTGTTGAGCGCAGCGAAACCCAACAGCGTCAAAGGTTGCGATGGGTTACGCTGGCGCTAACCCATCCTACGGCAGAATGAGGGTTTTAGGAGTTTTGTCAGTCAACCAGGGATCCGGGAGCCAGGAGTTAGAATTCAGGAGTCCAATCTCTCCTGAGTTCTGAATTCCGACTCCTGAATTCTGAATTCCGACCCAACCAGGATTTCCTGGCTTAGACAAATCCCCCAATGTATTCCAGGCTATAGCGTTTCGATATCGAAGTGCGATAATCTTAAGTGTCTGAACTTAGTTGTCTCTCTACGCTAGAACCGCTCATTGATGGATACTCCAGAATCCCAGAAACCAGTGGAACAGCCCGTTGAGGAGCACCCTGCTCCATTCGCTACCCTCAGTCCACCCCAGCAGCAGCAGCGGTTAAAGGAATTGGCCGCCGTTTTCTTTCGCCTGGGCTGCGTTGCCTTTGGTGGGCCAGCGGCGCACATCGCCATGATGGATGATGAGGTGGTGAAACGGCGGCGGTGGATGAGCCGCGATCAGCTGCTGGATTTGATTGGCGTCACCAACTTGCTGCCGGGGCCAAACTCGACGGAACTGGCCATCCACATCGGCTACGAGCGGGCCGGATGGCGGGGGCTTTTCGTCGCCGGAAGCTGCTTCATTCTGCCCGCCATGACCATTGTTTGGATTCTGGCGGTCCTCTATGCCCGTTTCCAGACCGTGCCCCAGGTGGAATGGCTGCTGTATGGCGTTAAGCCCGTGATTATCGCCATCATTCTTCAGGCCCTGGTCAAGCTGGGAAAGAAAGCGATCAAAGACGTGCCCACCATCCTGGCGGCGATCGGGGTGATTGCGGCCTTTTTCCTGAACGTCAACGAGATCTTTTTGCTGCTGGTGGCGGGGCTGCTGGTGATGCTGATTCAGAACCTGCGGCGGGGCAATACTGCTACTCTACTCCTGCCTTTGACGGGGACATTTCCCGCCATCCTGGCCCAAGTGGGGGGAGCGGCGGCGACAGCAACCGCACCAAGCTGGATCCAGGTATTTCTATTTTTCCTGAAGATTGGCTCGGTGCTCTACGGCAGTGGCTATGTGCTGCTGGCCTTTTTACAGCGGGATTTGGTGGAGCGCTTCGGCTGGCTTACCTCCCAGGAGTTGCTGGATGCGATCGCCATTGGCCAGTTTACCCCCGGCCCCGTTTTCACTACCGCGACCTTTGTAGGCTATTTGCTGGCGGGTCATGCAGGGGCGATCGCCGGGACGATAGGCATTTTTCTCCCGGCCTTTTTGCTGGTGGGCCTGGTGAATCCCTGGGTGCCCAAGCTGCGCCAATCCAAATGGTTTGGGGCCTTTCTGGATGGAGTCAATGCCGCCTCCCTGGGGTTGATGGCGGTGGTCACCTACACCCTGGGGCGGGCAGCTTTGATTGACTGGGTGACCATTGTGCTGGCGGTGCTGGCGGCGATCGCCGTTTTCCGATTCAAGGTTAACTCGGCCTGGATTGTGCTGGCGGGGGGCATTATTGGCTTCGTTGCCCAGCAGGTTATGGGGTAATGCCTTTGCTTCCACCCAAATGCCATGCCCTCTCGGAAATTCCCGAAAGGGCTGGCTCCCATTTACAACGGGGCTATACCATCACACGGCGATCGCCTCAGGGCTGGAGGGCAGTGCAGATACCAGGGTATTGGCCATTGCGTCAGCGGATGTAGTTTCTGCGAGGGCAGACGAGCCACCCAGACTCTCAGCTTGCTCGTACAGCATGACATTGCGAAACTCGCTGATGGCATTGGGATTGGCCACATCAAAGTCATTGGCAAAGGTGAGGTAATTCATCTTTCCAGTGAAGTAGTCCCCCACAGGAATTTCAACCGTTTGCCAGCCGTCCTGTGCCAGGTAGTTGGCAAAGTCGCCAATACCCCAGTCCTGTACACCAAACAGCCGAAAACTGGTTTTCTGATCACGGGAGTTGACACGATTATCCGTGTCAAAGCCGATGGCGTGGATTTCCCCTTCTGCATTACTGCGAAACTCTAGCTTCAGCATGGTTTCTGGAGTGATGGTGTAGTTGATGTCCAGCTTTCTCCAGCCATTGCCCTGCATCCGAACTGCCGTACCGCCTGGGGAAAAGGTGGTTTGCAGGGCTTTGTTTTGTGTCCTACCTCCATAAGGCGTCAGTGCAGTGAGATCTAACCTGGCGATCGCCCCAATATCGATCCTGGGGCTGCTTCCAGAACTTACTACTTCAGGGGCAATGGTGCCGCCGGAAGCAGGTCTGGGGGTTAACCTGGGAGTTGCTTGAGGGGCTGGGCCAGATGTTGATGCAGTCGCTTTGAGGGGAATAAACTCGATGGCATCAATGCGGGCAAATTCATCGCCATTGACCTGACTGGTAATGGAAAAGCGATCGCCCCGCTGCAAATTCACGGCATCGTGAACGACGGTACTGGTGCGTGATGCGGGTCTTGCCCAATCGCTGGGTAAGTCTTTGTTAAAGCTGAGGTTGCGGCTTTTGCCACCAATGGCGATCCTTGCAGATGCTTGTCCATCGTTCTCATCAAAGTAATGAACTTTGAGCTGATAGGTACCTGCATCTCCATTAAAGATGCCCGAGGCCGCGCCTTTGCCCCCCGCCACACCTTTTAAGGAAATATGCTTGCCGCCCGATGCTCCAGAGCCGCCAATTGCTTCTACCCGGTAACCTCGCAGCTCAAGGGCTTCGGCTTCAAAGAGTAGGGGCTGGGACGCAGTACTGACGTCGGATTTGCCCGTTGGCCTACCGCTGCTTGGTATGGGGGTATTTCCCTGGTCGACAGGGGCTGGGCTGGGCTGAGGCTTGGATTCCTTACCGACCGGATCAATGGCAGTTGCCAGCACTAAAGTATCCTTGACATTCTCCTTGGGAACGATGGGATTCGTTTTCCCAGGTGCCTTGCTGGCAGGGCTGTTGGGAGTAATTTCAACGATAAGGGGGTGGTCAGGAACCTGAAGGTTAATGGTGTTTTTGCCACTATAGGTTTGCAGCGGATTAACGCCATTCGTCAGCGGGCTAAAGGTGCGAATACGACTGACGTTCTCATTAATTTTGAGGGTGACTGGCGTACTGGGATGATAGATGGGCTTGTCTGTTTTCTCATTCCAGTTGTCAAAGTCATTCCAGACTACCAGGTAGAATCGTCCATCCTTCTTTTGCAGAAGCAGGGAATTGTCGGGATCTGCCACGCCCTGCAGCTCAAAGTTCAAAGATCTGGTGGCAAACGGGGTACTTCCGGCTGAATCTTCCAGCAGGGTAATCATATTAGCGATGCCTTTGGCGGCTGGCTTGGGGGTGCCGTCTACCTCAAACAGGCCGAAATTGTACTGCCGATTTGTATTAGCTGGATCGGGGCCTTCGTCAAAGAGTTGGTAAATGAATGAGCGCTCATATCCAGCCGTAAACTGTTCCAGAAGATAGCGCATTTGATAGCGAGCATGAATATCATCCGGTAGCCCCAAATGACCACTGTTAATATTGGAAGCCGTATGATATCCCCCTTCCGTGGATATCAGCGGTAAGCCAGGGGAAACCAGGGCCGCATCCTTATTAATATGGCTGGAGGTAATGACTTCTCCGGGGGGTTTGCCGTAGCTGAAATAGTTGTGGCTGTTGCCGTAATCAGCATAGCGGGACAGATCGCCTAAATCATCAGCACTATTCCAGGGATGGCCCAGGCTTGCTTGAATCACTGGAATATCTTTGAGTTCCGGGTCGCGATTAACCGCAGTAAAGATATCCCGCATGATTGATTGGGTGCCGTAGGGAAAGGTTTGCCCCTTGTACTCAAACTCAAAGATATCCGTTTCATTGGGGCCTTCAATGGCCACCACAACATCACCAAGGGTCTTGACAGATCTTAATCTCTCTTGCACCGAATCCGTTTTATAGGGAAAGACGTAGGTTAATTTAATTCCCATTGCGTCAATTTCCCGTAGCCGCCTCAAATTTTCTGGCTGGTCAAACTTGACGCCATCGCGAATATGTTGAACGCCGAGAAAATTGAGCGCTGACTTAACCTGCTCAAAATCCCCATAGGGGGTGTCGTAATAGGTGAAGTGGGTAACTACACCGATGGATTCTACAAACTGTTCCGATGATACCGCTCGAAAGCTAAGATTCTGAGGCGTTACGCTGCCCTTGGTTGGATTTTGCGCCTTTGGAGTTATCGGGGTTGAAGTTGACATTTGATTGATGAATCCTTACTGAATCAGCTCACAAAAGAGAAGACAGAAAGTAGCCAGCATAACCGAACCAGACGCGCCCGGATTAGCTAGTGAGCACGCCTTTGGGAATTTTGGATTTTAGATTTTGGGTTTTAGATTTTGGATTGGGAGGCCGTCAATGTCGATTCGATATGAGCTTGATCAAAGTGCATCCTGGCAGGTAGAGGACATCTTGGCAAAGGGGATATGCCAACTGCCCACAGCTCACTTGCCGGAAAGTTCAGTCCAGCCTTTGATTGTTTTTTGAGGGTTGCACCGCTTTGAGCCGCAAGAGTCTCTCATTTGACAGTTACATGACAGTCACAGCGTTTTTCACCCTGGTGGAGCATGGGAGGCGGTAGGGGCGATCGCCCTCCTGGAACTCACGTTACTGGTTGGTAAGGACAGTGGGATGGCTAATCAGGTTCCCGGTGATCTGCGAATAATATTTCTTGCCTGAGGCGTTGAGACCCGAATGGTTGCCGTGTAGTCTTCCGGGGATGGGGTGCGATTCGAGCGAGGATGGGGCGTGACGTCCACCAGACTGAGGGTGACGCCACTGATGGACTGGCTTTCTGGCTCTTGACCCGGTAGACGGGATAGCTCAACCTGCTGCCGGGGCGTTTCTGCCGACTGCACCGCCAGGGTGATTGTGATACCGCCTCCCCAGACGCATTGAACATCCGTTGGACAGCGGGAATCGACTACGTCTACTAGCGTCAGCTCCATTTGGGACGGTTCTACCACCACGGGCTGGTCACTTTGGAGGGTGAGGGTGCGCTGGCCCATCAACTGGGGAATCCCGTCTCCCTCTGCGCTGCCCGCCCCCGCCGAACTTGAGCGCCCCTGGCCCAGGCCGTTACCCACCAGGAGGACGAGGCTCAGAAAGATGGCGATCGCCCCCAGGATGAGAGGCAGGCGGGTGGATGGGCGAATGATGCGGTGGGGGGGCTGGTTGGGGGGAGTCATCGCTTGTCGTAGGTGGCGTCACGGGCGAGGCGATCGATGAGCGGCTTCAGGGCGGGGGGAATTTTGGACCGACCCATGTGCAGGGTGCGCGATCGCCCCTCTGATTCAATGGTAACGGAGTACTGCTCCTGGTCGGGGAATATCTGCCGCTGGGGCGGACGCATCTCCCAGAAGGATGCCTGGTCTACCAGTTGCTCAATTTGGGTGGCTTCAGTGGGTGGAAGCTGACTGGTATCTAGCTCTGCTGACTGGCTCAGTCCGGCGAAGCCCCCCGTTTGACGAAAGCGAATTTTCATCCTAAGACCTCCCAGACGGGTATTAACCTAAGGCGGGACAGTAGAGCATAACGCTCCCCCATCCCGCTAACTTTGTCTCGACTAAGCGGAAAACCCCACCTAGCCGACCTCGGCGGGCCGGGCAGGCAGCATTTCCTGGTAGGCGGCTTCCAGCTCAGGCATGAACTTGCGAATCAGGCCAATGGTGACGGCGGGCAGCTCTAGCTGGGGCGTAAAGCCCACATCATCCATCTGGAAGAAGATGCGGATGGCGTTGGGGTTCATCTCTGCCAGACGTTGCCCCACTTTGGGGCCAGTGTATTCCGAAGATTTGCCCCAAATCAGGGCAGTCGGGGTCGTCAAATCTGTGATGTAGCGGGTCAGGTCAAAGCACAGGTCGCCCCGAACGAAGGTGAGCGCGGCATATTCCCCGTTGGGCTGCTGGGCCGACTGCAGGTAGGCTTCCACAATTTCGTCGTAGATGCGGTTGGGACGGGCAAACTGGCGCTGCTCCAGGAAGCTGCGGATGCCGAAGGAGGTAGCCACGCCGGTGTTGTAGAGCAGGCGGTCGATGAGGGGGGTGGCAGCCAGCCGGGTGAAAAAGTTTTCCTGGTAGTCTTTGCCCATCTCGTTCAGACCAGCGGCGGTGGTGAGGATCAGATAGCGGAATTTTTCAGGACGGGCGATCGCCGCACGAATCATAAACGCTGCTGTCAGGGCAGATGCAATCACCCGCACGGGGCCACTGCTAATTTGCTCCAGAAACTCCAGGATGGTGTTGACGTAGTCGTCGATGGTGTAATTCCGTTCGGGGTGGGCAGAGCGGCCCCAGCCAATCAAATCGGGGGCGACAATTCGATAATCCGCAGCAAAGGCCGGGTAGACCTTTGACCATTCATAGGCCGAGGAACCGCCGCCAAAGCCGTGGAAAAAGGCCAGAATCTCTCGCTCAGCACCGCCTGTATGCCCGTTGCTGGACGGTGGTGTCCAGGGTTCCGATTCGTTGGTGTAGTACACCATTTGCCCCAGGCTGGTTTGTAGCGAACGTTGTTCAAAACCGGGTGGGATAAACATGGGAATTCCTTGCGCGTCTCTCCCCCCAGAATCCCACAGTTTCCAATTGTGAACATCAGTCAAAGGCGAGGAATTCTCGGAGGGGGGTGGGTACACTAGCGGCAGTTGTTGGGCGATCGCCGTGAAGCTACCTCCCTCCTGGAATCTGCCGGATCAGATTCGCAATCGCTTTGGCCAAAAAAGTTCGGGGAAGCAGCGGGCCATGCTGGCCGAGGGGCATTTGCTACTGGTGCTGCACCAGGTGCCGAGTCCGGGCGATCGCACCCGCACGGGCATCTTCTACTGGCGCAAGCCTGACCTGTCTACCCATCAGGAGGCTGGCTAGTCCAGTCAGACTGGGAATCCCCGTGCCTTCAGGCCGGGGAGGATGTCAAGAGCGGCAAGTGGCGCTGAGCACAGGTCGATCAAATCCTCAACGCCGCCCACGGGTATAATGGGCGTCGCCAGGGCTGTGGCCACTTCCGCCACGGTCATGTCGTCCAGAAATTTAGCTTCGTCGTGCTTGAGCATCAGGGAGGGGAGGGCGATCGCATCTCCCAAATCCCGCCCCCGGAGCTTCTGGAGCAAATCCTGCCCGGTGAGCAACCCCGTCACGGTGATTTCCTGACCCCAGTAGTCACTATTCAGAGCCGCCAGATCCACGGTCAGTCCGGTCACCTGGTTGAGCCGCTGGAGGATGGGCTGAAAAGCATATTCCACCGCATTGCCCACCACCCAGGTAAGCCGCCGGGGGGACACCTGCTCCGGCAAGTCCTCAGCCGCAGCTGCAAACTCTTCTAAAAACTGGTGGATGGAGCCGACGCCGTTGCCGATCTGGGGATAGTCTTCATAGTGGGACGCTGGAGGCAGATCCACCTGGCCAATGAGGAACCATTCATCGGCTAACCAGGCAAAGCTGGAGCCAAACCGCTGACGGAAGCTGGATTGGAGCGCCTGCACCTGGGCAATCACCTCCCGTGCCTTGGCGCGACTGACGGGCACCAGCTCATCTTCGGCAGGCCGGAAGCGGGTCAGCCCCACGGGCACCACCGCCACGGAAGCCACCGCAGGCGGGTCGCCATCGCGAAACTGGGCCAGATCCAGCAGGGTGCGCTCCAGGTGCTCACCGTCATTGATGCCGGGACAGACCACCACCTGGGCGTGGATTTGCAGCCGCTGCTCCTGAAACCAGCGGAGCTGATCGAGGATTTGCCCCGCTCTGGAGTTCTTCAGCAGGCGCGATCGCACCTCTGGCTCCGTAGCATGAACGGAAACGTAGAGGGGCGACAGCCGCAGTTGGGCAATGCGCTCCCACTCCCGCTGGGGCAGGTTGGTGAGGGTGAGGTAGCTGCCGTAGAGGAAACTCAGGCGATAGTCGTCGTCTTTTAAGTAAAGGGTTTCCCGTTTGCCGGGGGGCTGCTGGTCGATGAAGCAAAAGGGGCAGCGGTTGTTGCACTGGATGAGTCCGTCAAACAGGGCCGACGCAAACTCCAGCCCCAGATCGTCGTCGTAGTCCTTCTCCAGATCCACCTGGTGCAGCTTGCCCTGGGCGTCCAGCACCTCCAGGGTTAGCTCTTCGTCGGCGCAGAGGAAGCGGTAGTCGATTAAGTCGCGGGGACGCTGGCCGTTGATGGATACGAGGCGATCGCCCGGTTCAAAGCCAAGCTCAGCGGCAATGGAGTCGGGCAGGACGTAGGTAACGAGGGCAGGACGGATGGTGGCGTCGCTCATGGCTGGCTGGAGGCAGATTACCCATCCGATCTTAAGTGCTTTCTAGAGATGTGCGTGTTCGACAGCGGCTGAGGCATTCGCAGTAGGCCGGGAAACCCTGGTTGGTTAGGTATCCAGAATTCAGGAGTCAGAATTCAGGAGTCAGAATTCAGGAGGGAGCTAACTTCTGGCTTCTGGCTCCTGGCTCCTGAATTCTAGAGTTAATGCCCCTCATCCGTTTAATCTGCGTTATCTGCGGACAAGCAACTTAAGGCATTCATATAGCATTTGCCCGTATCCGTAATCATTCGATAAAGCTTCTGGGTGGCCCAAATTGCCTGCGTAGGAATGACTAGCAAATAAACCTTCTAAATTTCTTATACCCTGGTCAGACCTATGATGCCTCAGCGCTGGACGGATGTGTCACCCTCGACGACGGCTTCAGACCCCCATTCGCACTCTGACAAATCTGCCCCGGCGGATTTAAACGGACGGAAAGGAAATTTAATTTCCCTGCCTGCGATCGCCCCCCAACCCCAGGAATCGTCGAGCGATCGCCCCACGGTGGTGCCGCTGAAGCCCAGTGCATCCGCCAAAGCCCGTTCTCGGTCAGGCAGTGTTGACCAGGAGGAGAAGGAAGGGGTCGGAGCCGATTTCCGGGGGCATAATCTACGCCTCGCCAACCTGAGCCGCGCAAATTTCCGAAAGGCCGACCTGTCTACCGCCGATTTGTACAGCGCCAACCTGCGGGAAAGTAACCTGCGGGAGGCCATCCTTATCCAGGCTGATTTGACTGAGGCCGATTTGAGCCTGGCGGATCTGCGTCAGGCCCGCCTGGTGAAGGCCAACCTGCCCTATGCGATTCTTTACACGGCCAGCCTGTGCGACGTTGATTTTCAGGAGGCAATTTGCCACCACGCCGATCTCCGGGAGGTGGATTTGAATGCCGCCAATTTACAGCAGGCGGATTTCACAGCGGCCAATCTTAGTTACGCTGACTGCGGTCGTTGTGACATCAGCCAGGCCCAACTCACTCAGGTCAATCTCCGGGAAGCGGTGCTGCGCCACGTCAAAGGGGAAAACGCCATCCTGCACCAGGCCACCCTGATTCGAGCCGACCTCAGCAACACGGGCTTCCGCTATGCCGATCTGACCCAGGCCCATCTGCAGCAGGCCATTTTTTCCCATGCGGACTTAACCGAGGCCCGGTTGACCGATGCCAACCTCTCGGAGGCCACCTTCTACAGCAGTTGTTTGCGGCGGGCTGACCTCAATCGGGTGCAGGCGATGGCCACCACCTTCAGTCGTGCCGACCTGCAGGAAGCCCAGTTCCAGCACGCCCAGCTCCCCAGCGCCAACTTCTACAATGCCAACCTGTCTAAGGCTGTGCTCAGTCAGGCCAATCTGGGAGCCGCCATTTTTTGCGGAACGGATTTACGGGGCGCTAACCTGCGGGGAGCAAATCTGCAGGGGGCAAACCTGCGGGATGCGGATTTGCGGGGCGCGGATTTGCGTCAGGCTCGCCTGAATGACACCAACCTCCAGGAGGCGAATACTGAAGGGGCCATTCTGGACTAATGCTTAGTAGATTTTTGAGAATGCTCCTACCGGACGACGTAGGGGCAAATGGCATTTGCCCCTACCAAGGGTTTAACCGAGGGTAAATTTTTTCCTGGAAATCTCCTTAGTCCTGGGCTTGATACAATTGGGTTGTTCTGAGGCCGTAACTTTGGCCCTTAAAGGTTCCGCAAAAAGCATCCGCATTCAAGAACCATGAGAGTCAAATCCTGGATCACCTTGGGAGGGGCGATCGCCCTTTTCGGCACGGCAGGCTGTTCCTTCGACCTGCTCCAGACGCCCTTTTCCCAGCCCGAAAACCTGACCCTGGTCGATACCACCACCTTTCAAAGCACCGTGCTGCTAGAGAACCTGGAGCACCCCTGGGGGCTGGCCTGGTTGCCCGACGGCTCGATGCTGATTACCGAACGCCCAGGTCGCTTGCGCGTGGTGCGGGATGGGGTGTTAGAACCAGACCCCATCGCTGGCGTCCCCGAAGTACTGGTCGTCGGCCAGGGCGGACTATTGGACGTGGCCGTTCACCCCCGCTTTGCCGAAAATGGCTGGATCTACCTCACCTACGCCCACGGTTCCCAGTCGATCAACCGCACCCGGTTGGCCAGAGCCACCTTTGACGGCACTGCGTTAAGTGACGTGCAGGTGATCTTTGAAGTATCCCAGCCTAAGTCCGGCGGGCAGCACTTTGGTTCGCGGCTGGCCTGGCTGCCCGATGGAACCCTGCTGATGTCCGTAGGGGACGGGGGCAATCCGCCCATCCAGCTAGACGGTGACCTGATCCGGCAGCAGGCGCAAAATCGCCGCAGCTACCTGGGCAAGATTCTGCGGCTCAACGACGATGGCTCAGTGCCACCCGACAACCCCTTTGTAGGTGATGGGGACGCCAACCCCGCTATATGGAGCTATGGTCACCGCAACATCCAGGGCCTTGCCATTGATCCCGATACGGATCAGGTATGGGCCACGGAACACGGCGCACGGGGAGGCGACGAGCTGAATTTCGTCGAGATGGGCCAGAACTACGGCTGGCCGCTGGTTACCCACAGCCGGGAATATTCGGGGGGCGTGATTTCCCAGGAGCGATCGCGCCCCGGTCTGGTAGATCCGAAACTGGTGTGGTCGTCCACGGTGGCCCCGTCTGGGCTGACGGTTTACAGGGGCGATCGCTTCCCCCAATGGCAGGGCAATTTGTTCGCGGGTGGCCTGGTGTCGCGGGACGTGCGCCGCATTGAGCTGGATGGGGCGGGCAATGTGGTCAGCCAGGAGTCCATCGCCATTGGCCAGCGGGTGCGGGACGTGCGCCAGGGGCCGGATGGCCTGCTGTATATCCTGACGGACGAGGCCAACGGGCAGTTGATTCGTCTGGAGCCGGGGGACAATTCAGCTTCGTGATGGTTTGCCCTACAATAAGCGAAATTGGTGGATGCCCGGAAATTCCCCAAGCATTCACTTAACCTGTTTGCATCTGAGGGACAAACCATGACCTTCGATATCTACCAGTTGAACGAACTTGACAGCGCAAGAAAAAGTGAGACCCAGTTTATTGAATGCCCATCAGTCCGCCCTCTCGGCAAGCTGGCCTTCCAGTTCCTGAATCCGTGCCTGGAGGGGAGCCATCATCGCCGCCACCTCGTCCTCTGAGTATTTCAGGGGAATGTGCTGGGGGCAGTTCCAGTCCCAGGCTTCGACGTGAATGAGAATGGCCCGTTCAACTTCAGCCGGGTAGCCCGGCACCTTCAGTTGCTCCAACAAATCGGGGCGATCGTACTCCACCCTAGCGCGGCCCCAAATCTTCAGGCGGCGGCGGTTGGCGTAGTCCATGAGGAAAAGAAAGGTGCGATCGCTGTCGGCAAAGTTGCCAATGCTCAAGTACTGGCAGTTGCCGCCAAAGTCGGCAAAGCCCAGGGTCTTCTCATCCAACACTTTAAGAAAGCCAGCGGGGCCACCCCGAAACTGAATGTAGGGCCAGCCGTTTTGATTGACCGATCCCATGTAGAAGCTGTCCCGTGCCTGGACAAACTCGGCAACGCGGGGGATCAGGGTATCGTTGTCCGGGCCAGCCTCTTCCATGCGGGTGTACATCTCCCGCGAACCATACTTTTCCTGAATGGCTTTGACGGTGGGGGTGAAAGCAATTTGCGTAAATTTGCGCGGCATAGGAGGTCTCCTTTGTTTAAATGGCTTCGCTAAGCGGCTAGGCTCCTGGAGCAAAGAGTTCCATGCGAATACCGCCAGGAATGGTAAACATCATGTGATGGGATGGGCCACCCCCTACTGGTTGAGGCGCAAACTCGATAGCAACGCCTGCCGTGTTCATTAAGGTCTGGTGCGCTGAATGCAGGGTATCCAGACTGTTAACTTTCAGAGCAAAGTGGTGCAAGCCAATATTATTCTTGCGATCAAAGGCAGTTGCCTGGTCTGGGTTAGTGGCTTGCCAGAGGGTGAGCATAACGCTGCCATCCGAGAGAAAAACGGCAGGATAGTCGGGGACTTCCCCAATCTGGTTAAAGCCCAGGGTATCGGTGAAAAAACTGCGGGTGGCGGCCAGGTCAGGAACGGTGAGTCCAAAGTGGTGAAGACCTTGGGTAACGGCCATGGATGTTGTCTCCTGTCGTGTGGTTGGGAAAAACAGTTGAAAGTCGAGAACTTTATAGTGGGCGATCGCCCATTTAGCGAGCGAATCAGCTACGGCTGGAAAGGAACTGGTTAATGGCATGGGCAATGGTATCGCCCTCCTCTTCTAGGGCGAAGTGCCCCGTGTCCAGCAAATGAAACTCCAAATCTTTCAAATCCTGCTGATAGGGATAGGCACCCTCTGCCGGAAAGATGTAATCATTTTTGCCCCAGGTAATCAGGGCGGGGGGCTGGTGCTCCCGGAGGTATGCCTGCCACTGGGGATAAAGGGGCGGGTTGGAGCCGTAGCTGTATTGCGGACGTAGGTGCCCGCTGGGTAGTCCCCACTTTCATCGGCAAAGACGCCCTCCAAAACAAAGAACTCTTCGCCACCCCCATGCACATGGGGTGAAAAGTGGCTACCGGGGGCATAGCGCACGATGGAAGTGGCTCTGGCGACTTCATCGCCATCCCGCTCCAGCATTCGCCGCTGCACCCCAGACATGGGGGAATCGGCCCAGGGCAAGTCTTCGCTAAATACAACGGCCCGCTGATGCAAATTTGCGTGTAGTTTCATGGGGATGGAACCAATCACCCGATAAGGTTGGCAGAGGAACGCTGTGAACTGAGCGTAGAGGAGATGTACCAGTGATTCCTTAACCGGAGTCAAGTTTGCATCATTTGGCAACATCCTCTAACCAATCTTGAGAGAAGGAAATACTCCGTTTCTTGCGGCTAATAATGCCCTCCGCCTGTAGCCGAGACAGTAGCCGGGACAGGGCTTCCGGGGTGAGGGCCAGTTCGCTGGCGATCGCCCGCAGCGGTTTCTCCAAAATCACCGTGGTTTCCCCGGAAGGCAGGCGCTGAAGCAAATACTGCAAGAGGCGATCGCGAGCCGAGCGAATGCTGCGAAGTTCCAGCAAAGATTTAACGGCATGAAAGCGGCGGGTGAGGCTTTCTAGATAGCGCTCTGACAGGGCAGGGGACTGGCGCAGAGCGTTGATAAAAGCCTGTTTGGGAATGGCGATTACCTCAGAGGGTACTTCGGCGATCGCCGTACACCCGTAGGTAGGAAAGTGGAGGGTACTTTCCCCAAACAGCTCCCCCGCTTCCACGAAATAGTGGGTAATCATCTGCTGGTTAACAAAGCTCACCAGCCGGAGCTGGCCCGATGCCACCCAGTAAAGATGGTGGGCCGCTTCCCCCTGCTGCACCAGGATTTGGCCAGCGTTGAGCACCTGATGGGAAACCCGCTGCCGCAGGTCGGACGGCAAATCGTTTGGGGATAGGAGCTGCATGGGGTTACCTCATGGTGACGAACTCTTCAGCGGTGGAGGGATGCAAAGCCATCGTGTTATCAAAGTCCTGCTTGGTGGCTCCCATGTTGAGGGCGATCGCCACGGATTGAATAATCTCCGCCGCATCTTTGCCGACCATGTGGGCACCGAGGACGCGATCGCTTTGCCGATCTACCACCAGCTTCATCAAGGTTCTTTCCGTGGAGCCTGTGAGGCTGTGGAAGAGGGGTTTGAAGTTGGAGCGGTAGACTTTCACGTTGGCTTCACCGAACTGGGCGATCGCCTCCGCTTCCGTCAAACCTACGGTGGCGGCCTCCGGCTGGCTGAATACTGCCGTCGGGATATTGGCGTAGTTGACCCGTCGGGGCGTATCGCCAAACACCGTATCGGCAAAGGCCCGCCCTTCATCGATAGCCACGGGGGTGAGGTTGACCCGGTTGGTCACATCCCCCACGGCGTAGATGTGGGATTGGCTGGTTTGGCTCCACTCGTTGACGGCAACGGCTCCCAAATCGGTTTCTACTCCGGCGTTTTCCAGCCGCAGATTCGCGGTGTTGGGGGCGCGTCCCACGGCAAACAGGACGGCGGCGTCCACGGTCACTTGCTCCGGCCCTTGATCGCCGTTCAAGTATAGAACTGTGCCATCAGCGGTTTTCTCCAGGCGCTCCACCTGGGTGTGGGTCAGGATGGTGATACCCCTTTGCACCATGGCGTCCTGAACATGGTTGCGAATGTCGTCATCAAAGCCCCGCAGAATGCGATCGCCCCGCACGATTTGCACCACTTCCGTTCCCAGGCCATTAAAGACCCCTGCAAACTCTACGCCGATATACCCTCCGCCAATGATGGCCAGCCGTTTGGGCTGCTGCGGCAGTTTGAACACCTGGCGAGAGGTGAGGGCGTGTTCGATGCCGGGGATGTTCGGCAGGATGGCTTCGCCGCCCGTGGCGATGAGGAGGCGATCGCCCGTTACTTTCCGCTCTCCTACGGCCACCGTATGGGGATCGATGAAGGTGGCTGTACCCCGAATCAGCTCAACGTCGGCCCGGTTCAGAAAGCTTTCATGCAGATGGCTGAGGCGGTTCACTTCCATATCCACAATCTCTACCAGCCGCTGCCAGTTGAAAGCGGGATGCACCGCCTCCCAACCGTAGCCCACCGCATCCTGGTAAAGGTGGGCAAATTGGGAGGCATAGACCAGCAGCTTCTTGGGCACACAGCCGCGCACCACACAGGTGCCGCCCACCAGGTCATTTTCAACGATGGCTACTCTGGCCCCGTGGCTGGCCGCCCGCTTTGCAGCAGCAAGGCCACCCGATCCGGCACCGAGGACAAGCAAATCATAATCGTAAGCCATGACCGATACCTCCGATGAATGGAAATGGTTAAGTCTGGGAAGGTGGGCATTGCCCACCCTACCGTTTATCCTTGTTCAGCTAAAACGCCGTACTGACTGTTGAATTCTGGGGTGAGAATGGCCATCCCGGCTTGCACTGCCGGACGGGCTTTCAAAGTATCTACCCAGCGCTGGACGTTGGGAAATTCATCAAAAGAAAGGCTCATGTAGGGAGTCAGCGCCGCCGCTACCCAGGGATAGGTGGCAATGTCGGCAATGGAGTAGTCTCCGGCGATGTAGGCATTGGTGGCCAACTGGCGATCGAGGACGCCCAGCAGCCGCAGGGTTTCTTTCTGGTAGCGCTCGATGGCATAGGGCAGCTTTTCCGGAGCAAAGTTGCGGAAGTGGCCAAACTGACCAAACATTGGCCCCACACTGGCCATTTGAAACATCAGCCATTCAATGACTTTGGCGCGATCGCCCGTTTCCGTCGGCAGCAGCTTCCCTGTTTTCTCCGCCAGATAGATCAGAATAGCTCCAGATTCAAACACGGTGATGTCCGTATCGCGATCGACGATGGCGGGAATTTTGCTATTGGGATTGATGGCCACAAATTCGGGGGAGAACTGGTCGCCCTTGCCGATGTCGATTTTGTGCATGGTGTAGGGCAGTTCCAGCTCTTCCAGGAGAATGGCAGGTTTGCGGCCATTGGGGGTGGTGTAGGTATAGAGGTCAATCATGGGGAGTCTCCTTGATGTGTTGATGTCGCTAAAGCGCCACTGAGCTAAGAATCGCACTAATCACGCGAGGAAATTAGCGATCCCTAGCGCTCCCAACGGAATCGGCGCTCCGATTCCTGAATCGGCAGGTCGTTGATGCTGGCTTCCCGCCGCCGCATCAGGCCATTCTCGGCAAATTCCCACTGTTCGTTGCCGTAGGCCCGATACCACTGGCCCGAATCCGTGCGGTACTCGTACTCAAATTTGACGGAGATGCGGTTGTCGGTGAAGCTCCACAGCTCCTTCCTCAGACGATAGTCCAGCTCGGTGTTCCACTTGCGGGTGAGGAAAGCCCGAATTTCGTCCCGGCCTTTCAAGAACTCAGCCCGATTGCGCCATTCCGAATCCGGCGTGTAGGCCAGGGACACTCTTTCAGGATCGCGCGTGTTCCAGGCATCTTCGGCGGCCTGAACTTTAGCCCTGGCCGTTTCCAGGGTAAAGGGCGGCAGCGGCGGCTTGATTTCAGTGGCCGTGGGGTCAGTGGCCGTGGGGTTAGTGGCCGTGGGGTCAGTGGTCATGGAGAACTCCTGCGGGTAATCAGACAGGTCTGTATATTTCTAATTATGTAGACAGGTCTGTATATTGTCAATGGGACTTGAAAAATTAACCCTCGCCCTCCACCTGCCGACTCTTATCTGCGTTCATCTGCGGCATCTGCGGATCAATTCAGACGCTGCCTGAAAACTGTCCCGCAGGCATCTTGCCTGCCTCACGAACCCCGGCCCTCATCACCAGCCACGCTACCACCAAAAAATATCCCGAAAAGCCGTTTCAGACGGACAGGGCTTCAGCCGATTTTTTTGGTAATGTTTGTATATAGATTTGCGCGATCGCCCAGTTCGTGCGATCGCATCCTACCGATGGGAGTGTCTACCTCCTCCCACCGAATCAACAGCGAGTCCACCTGCTTTGTTTGGTAACGGAGTTCCCATGGTCAATCCGAACGTCCCCCCAGTTCCACCGCCGCCCCCCCGTCCTCAAGCGGTGGGATCAACCACCCGTCGGCCACGGGATCACAGCATTCCTACCCTGGCCCAGATGGTGCGGGAAGCTCACGACAAGGGTTTTTCCGATGTCCACCTGGGGGTAGGGAAAGTTCCCTACTTCCGCAATCGGGGCCAGATGGAGCAGACCAGCTACACCAAGGCGGATGAGGCAGTTTTTTACAGCTGGATGGGCGAGATTTTCCGCGAGGAAGAAATCAAGCGCTTCCGCGAAGAGATGGACTTTGACGGTGCCGCCCAGTACGAATTTACGCGGGTGCGGGTCAACGCCTTCATGACCCTGCGGGGGCCGGCCATGGTGCTGCGACTGATTCCCCTGCAGATCAAAACCCTCGACCAGCTCAAGTTTCCTGACGTCTTTAAGGATATCTGTACCGAACATCAGCGGGGTTTGGTGTTAGTGACGGGGCCAACCGGGTCGGGTAAATCCACCACCCTGGCCGCCATGCTGGATCACATCAACCGCAACCTGGCCCGCCACATTGTCACCATCGAAGACCCCATCGAGTTTGTCCACCAGAACCGCAAATCCCTGGTGAGCCAGCGGGAAGTGGGCATCCACACAGCAGAGTTTGACCGGGCGCTGCGGGCCGTTCTGCGGGAAGACCCCGACATTATCCTGATTGGGGAGATGCGCGATCGCAACACCGTTAACACCGCCCTCAAGGCTGCCCAAACCGGCCACCTGGTGTTTGGCACCCTGCACACCAACAGCGCTGTGGCCACCATCGAGCGGATTCTCAACGTCTACGAACCCAACGAGCAAGAGGTGATGCGCATCCAGCTTGCCGAGTCGCTGGTGGCCGTCATCGCCCAGGCGCTGGTAAACACCACCGATGGCAAGCGGGTGGCGGTGCATGAGGTCATGATCAACACCGACACGATCAAAGACTGGGTGATGCGGGGCGAAATTGAGGAAATTGAGGGGATTATTCCCAAGTCGTCCTACTACGGTATGCAGACGATGAATCAGGCCCTCTACCAGCTCTATGAATATGGTCGAATTACGGAAGAGTCAGCCCTGCTGGCGTCACCCAAGCCCAACGAGATGGTGATGATGCTCAAGGGCGCGACCATTGTTTGACGGACGCTACCCATTTTCATGACCAAGCAGATTGTCATTACCGGGGTGTCCAAGGGGCTGGGGCGGGCCATGGTGGACGGCTTCATCGAAGCGGGGCACACGGTTTGTGGCTGTGCCCGGTCGGAGGAAGCGATCGCCGCACTCCAGCACACCTACGCCGCCCCCCACCATTTCGCCACCCTCGACGTGGCGGACGAGTCCCAGGTCAACGCCTGGGCGGGCGACCTGCTCTCCCGCTACGACCCGCCCGATTTGCTGATTAACAACGCCGCCATCATCAACGACCCGGCTCCCCTGTGGGAGATTCCCAGCGACGACTTCTCCCGGCTGATCGACATCAACATTAAGGGGGTAGCCAACACCATCCGCCACTTCGTCCCGGCCATGGTGGATCGCCAGGCCGGGGTAATTGTCAACCTGAGTTCGGGCTGGGGGCGCTCGGCCTCGGCCCAGGTGTCGTCTTACTGTGCCTCCAAGTGGGCCATTGAGGGGTTGACGCGATCGCTCGCCCAGGAGCTACCCCAGGGCATGGCGGCCATCCCCCTCAACCCCGGCATTATCCACACCGAGATGCTGCAAACCTGCTTTGGTGAGGCCGCGGCATCCTACAGTTCCACCGAAGCGTGGCAGGCAAATGCCATTCCCTTTTTGCTCAGCCTGGAGGCACGCCACAACGGCCAGCCGCTGACGGTGCCCGGTTAGAGCAGCGGCGCTTTCCTGGCGATTTTTCTTGTCGATAGCGCTCTACGGGCTTGACTTATGGGTGAATCCCCCGTGCCACAGAAAAACAAGCTTTGCTTAGCTGGCCATGGTGAGGGAAAGCAGATCTTCAGCCATATCAAAGTTTGCAGTGACGTTTTGAATATCGTCCAGATCCTCCAGGGCATCCATCAGCTTCAGGAGCGATCGCGCCAAATCTTCGTCCACCACCTCAATCATATTATTGGGTATCCAGCGCAGTTCGGCCTGCGTTACCACATAGCCCGCACTCTGAAGAGCCTGGTTCAGCCGCTCCAGAGCCGTTGCCTGGGTGTAAACTTCTGCGCCCTGAACTTCGTCCTCCAGGTCGACCAGTTCATAACTCTCCGCCTCCGCCTCCAGGGAGACCTCCAGGAGATGGTCTTCATCTACCGGGCCATTGACGCTTACCACGCCCTTCTGGTCAAACATCCAGCTCACGCAGCCCGTTTCCCCCAGATTGCCCCCGTTTTTGTTGAACGCCGCCCGCAGATCAGCCGCCGTGCGGTTGCGGTTGTCGGTGAGCGCTTCAATCAAGATTGCCACGCCCCCCGGGCCGTAGCCTTCATAACGAATTTCTTCCAGGGCATCGCTGTCGCTGCCCAGCATGCCTGCCCCTTTGGCGATCGCCCGCTCGATGTTGTCATTGGGAATACCCGCCGCCTTGGCCTTTTCAATGGCCGTCCGGAGTTGAAAGTTCCCCTCCGGGTCGGGGATACCGTGTCGGGCCGCCACAATAATTTGCCGGGATATTTTTGCGAAAACCTTACCTTTAACCGCATCCACCCTCGCCTTTTGGCGCTTGATGTTTGCCCACTTACTGTGTCCTGCCATAGCTGAATCCAGTCAAACTCTCGTCAAAATCCAGTGTCTAACCCCAGGATAATCAACCCAGTCAATCTGCATCCAAAAAAGCCCCACCGCTTAAAGAGGTGAGGCTCAAATTGGTAATCATCACGCTGCCTGAACAAGACCGACAGCTTTGGTCTATACCGTTGCTTCAGCAGCAACCTCAGCAGCTGCCGGATAGACGCTAATTTTTTTGCGGCTCTTTCCCTTGCGCTCGAAGGTGACAATTCCGTCCACCAGAGCAAACAGGGTGTCGTCGCTACCACGCCCAACATTGACGCCGGGGTGAAACTTCGTACCGCGCTGCCGCACGAGAATGCTGCCTGCCCGCACCACCTGACCGCCATAACGCTTGACGCCCAGCCGCTGAGCATTTGAATCGCGACCGTTTCTGGTACTGCCAGTTCCTTTTTTGTGAGCCATTAGGTTAACCCTCGCGCTTTTCTTATCTTAATTGACATCCTCCCCGGCCTAAAAGCGCGGGGATTCCTCGCCACGCCACCCCCGAAGGATGGTCACTGAATGGGGTTGACACTTCACCACAGATTGCCTCCAGGAGGTCTTATGCCTGCTCCATGTCCGTTTTGCGTCTCCGAGTGTCCCCCGGCGACGAACAATCCAAATATGAGATTTTGTTTGTCTCCA
>JAYKGU010000170.1:0-17772 GCA_035285585.1 Synechococcales cyanobacterium | reverse complement strand
GCGGGCGATCGCCCCCATCGTGTTGAATCCGCCATGAAGCGCTGTAGCCTGCTGGAGCGACGCGCCAGCCTGATCCGCAAACTCTCGAAGGGTTTCCGCCAGCGGGTAGGGATTGCCCAGGCGATCGTCCACGACCCCCCGGTGATTATCCTGGACGAACCCACCGTGGGGCTTGATCCCCGCCAGATCATTGAGGTACGAAACCTGATCAAATCCCTTGCTGGGGATCACACGATTATTCTTTCGACCCATATCCTGCCCGAAGTGAGCATGACCTGTAATCGGGTCACCATCATCAACCGGGGCCAGGTAGTGGCCATTAACACGCCCGAACAGATGGTTGCCCAACTCAGCGGTGGTGGGGGCTATGACCTGGAAGTCGAGGGAGATGTAGCCCTCCTCCAGACTCGGTTGGAGCAGATGCCCGGTGTGCAGTCGGTGGTGGTGCAGGGGGGCGATCGCCCTTCATCCCGTCACCACATCCAGGTAACCCTCCAAAACACGGCAGACATTGGCCCCGACCTGGCGGCCCTGGTCATTGGCTCAGGACTGAAGCTATACGAGATGCGGCGCAACCAGGCCAGCCTGGAAACCGTCTTCCTGGAGCTGACTACCACCGAAAAGCCGATCGCGTCTGCGGAACTTGCTGCACCGGAGGCCGAGGCTGGTGGGGAGGCGCGAAAATCAGATGGATGAGGAGGGCGAATAGGTCCGCAGATGCCGCAGATGGCCGCAGATGGAACATTGGCGGGAACCGAGACGACGGTTGCCAGGAGTATTGTCAAGAGTATTGCCAAAAACGTGCGTATCCTGCCTCGCCCCCCTTCGCTCAACCCGTTGCTATTCAGAGCTGACCGTAATCTGCATAATCTGCGTAATCTGCGGATAAACCATCTCCCACCCCGACAAACGATAAAGCCCTTTCTGTCGAATCGCTCCCAAATGTCGCAAAATAGATGACGGTGTCAGGAAACCCTGTCATCGGCTCAAAGATTCAATTTGGGAGGCGACCTCAGGATGGGTGTGATTATCGGCAATGTCATCGCCATTTATCGAAAGGAACTCCAGAGTTATTTCGCATCCCCCTTTGCCTACGTGATCGCGGGGATCTTCTGGCTGCTGAGCGGTATTCTGTTCGTGCGGATTTTGCTGGGGGTAATTGCTGAAGCGACCTTCCGTGACCAGATGGGCATGGCCCTGTCCATTGATGTGCCTTACGAGGTGCTGGTGGGCTTCCTGGGCTGGCTGGCGGTGATTGCCCTGTTTTTGCTGCCCATGCTATCAATGGGGCTTTACACAGAAGAGCGCAAGCGGGGCACCCTGGAGCTGCTGGCCACCTCCCCCGTCACGAATTGGGCGGTAGCCCTGGGTAAGCTTCTGGGGGTGCTGACTTTTGTAATTACCATGGCGCTGCCGCTGCTGGTGTATGAGGCGATCGCCTTCAGTGCCGCCGACCCGCCTATGAGCATTTCCCTCCTGCTGGTGGGTCATCTGGGGTTCATCCTCATGGCCGCCGCCATTCTCTCCCTGGGCATGTTTGTTTCCACCCTCACCGACAGCACCGTGCTGGCGGCCATTCTCACCTTCGCCCTGATCGCCCTGCTGGTGATCCTCAACTGGCTGGCGGGAACCGTCCCTGGGCCAGTGGGCGACGCCCTCAACCACCTGTCCTTGCTGCGCCACTATGGCAACCTGGTGCAGGGTGTCATCGACACCAGCAGTCTGGCCCTGTTCGCCAGCTACATCCTGCTCGGTCTATTCCTCACCGCTCAATCGATCGAGGTTTTTCGCTATCAGCGCTCCTAGGCGATCGCCGAAGTGATCCTAAAAACTATGAGAAACATGACCTTCAACGCATCCGCCCTGAGGGTGCTGAAATATCTGTTCTGGCTCGGCCCGATTCTGGTAATCATGGGGCTGACGGCGGGCATTGTGGCCGGAAGCTGGGGTACCCTGCCCCTGGCGCTGCTGCTCAGCGGCGTACTGCTGCTGCTGCTGTGGCTGCTGGCGGAGAGTAACTCCCTACCGGGGTTTTTCGGGCGGCGCTCCACCCAGGCGGGTACCAACGCCCTGCTGTCTACCATCGCCGTCATCGTGATTCTGGGCCTGCTCAACTTCCTGGCGGTGCGCTACGTGCAGCGCATTGATTTGACGGAAAACCAGCTTTTCACCCTTTCGCCCCAGACCCAGGAAATTCTTAAGAACCTGGATCAGCCCGTGAAAGCCTGGGTCTTTTGGGATGAGCAAACGCCCTCCAACCCAGCGGTGCTGGATCTGCTGGAAAACTACCAGCGGCAGACCGACCAGTTCACCTACGAATTCGTTGATCCCCAGTCCCAGCCCGGTCTGGCTGAGCAGTTTGAGGTGGAGTCCTTCGGGGAAGTGCATCTAGAGGCGGGCGATCGCCAACTGCTCATACAAACCCTCAGCCCCCAGCAGGCTGCCGTCGGTCCCCAGCAGGGCCTCAGCGAACGGCAGCTCACCAGCAGCATTGTCCAGCTTCTGAGCGATCGCCAGCTGCCGGTCTACCTGCTGCAAGGGCATGGGGAGCGGCCTCTGGAACCGGGTCAGGGTGGCCTCTCGGAGGCAGTTCAGCTCCTGGAGGCCGAGAACTACATTGTGGAGCCGCTCAACCTGGCCCAGACCGCCGCCGTGCCAGAGGATGCGTCTGTGGTCGTGATCCCCGGCCCCACCCGTGAGCTGCTGGCGGGCGAGGTGAGGGCGCTCCAGTCCTACCTGGACGAGGGGGGCGGCTTGCTGGTGCTGGCCGATCCTAATACCGATCCCGGCCTGGAGGATTTGCTCTCGGACTGGGGGGTGAGTTTGAGCGATCGCCTGATCATTGATCCCGCCGGGCAGGCCAATAACCTGGGCCTGACCACCACCGTGGTGCAGAGCTATGGCGACCACCCCATTACCCAGGACTTGGGTGGTGGTATCTCCTTCTACCTGGAAACCCAGCCTATCCTCCTGGAGGAAACCCTGCCGGAGGGCATCGAAACTGCGCCGCTGCTGATCACGGGCGAACAGGCCCAGGGGCTGGAAATTCCCGAAAGCGGCGAGCTGGAATTCAATCCCGAGCGGGATCTCCCTGGCCCGCTGGTGTTTGGCGTAGCGCTTAGCCAGCCCATTGAAGCAGATGCTGCCCCGGAAGACGCCGAATCAGCGGCGGATAATGAGCCGGATGAGGCGCGAATGGTGGTCATCGGCAACTCCAGCTTTGTGGTTAACGGGCTGGTGTCGCAACAGCTCAATGGGGATATTTTCCTGAATGCCGTCAACTGGCTGAGCCAGGAGGAGGAGCAAACCCTGGGGATCCGCCCCAAGGAGGTGACCAATCGCCGCATTCTCCTCCAGCCCACCCAGTCGATCATCATTGCCCTCACCGCCGTTGCCATCCTGCCCCTGATTGGTTTCGGTGGGGCGATCGCCCTCTGGCTCAAGCGTCGCTAGTGATCCAGTCCTGCAATCGCCCAATGACGTTTTCCGGCTGCTCCAGGTGGGGGAGCACTCCGGCTTGGGGGACAACCTGAAAGGATTTGACTGCCCTGGTATTCAGTTTGGCCAGCCGCTCCCCCAGGTCGGGCGAGTTGAAGAAGGACTCTTCGCCCCAGACGATCGCCGTTGGCTGGGTGAGGTCGGGCAGGTATCGGGCCAGGTCAAAAAACAAATCCCCCCGCAGGGCGGACAGGGCAGCGTACTCCGCGTTTTTCTGGAGGGCGGAGGCCAGGTAAGCCTGCACCATCTCGTCGGTGATGCGGGCAGGGTTGGCAAACAGAAACTGCGTCATGAAGTTGCGAATCGCCCATTCGTTAGCAGCCCCCACCGCGTAGATAAGCTGGTTAAGGCCGGGTAGCCCCGCCAGCCGCGCCCCCAGGCCGCTGCGGTAGCTCACCCCAAAGTCCTCGTATCCGGCGGGCGACACCAGGAACAGAGACTTCACCAGCTCAGGGCGGGCGATCGCCACCCGCACCGCATACCCTGCCATCAGCGAAGAAGCTACCACGGTCGCCCTGCCCCCCATAAATTCCAGAATTTCGGTGGCGATCGCTAAATAATCCTCCGGCTGATAATCCCGCGCCGGATGGGCCGATTGCCCCCAGCCCACCAGGTCGGGGGCGATCACCCGATAATCTGCCGCAAAGGCTGGATAGACGTGGGACCACTCGTAGGCCGACGACCCGCCCCCCAGGCTGTGCAGAAATACCAGGGGAGGGAGGGAGTTTTGGGGCTGGGGCGATCGCCAGAAAGAGGCATCGTCCGGCGTGTAGTAAGCCATGACGCCTCGCGAAGTCGGCAGAACCTGTTGCCCAAAACCGGGCGGTTGAAATTGCAGCATGGGTGCCACGAGAATAAGTTGCTTCGTTAGCAACCATACCGTGTTTTGCCCGGAGTCACCCGCTGGCGATTCTGTTTAAGTAGGTAGCCACAAATAAGCGGAGCTATGGTGGGATACGCCACCCGCCGAGGGGCGTACCCCATCTGCTTTGTTCATGTCCAGGCACTTAAAGCGTCTCACAAATGGGAGAATGATGAAGCTCCTCAGGGTTTATGCGGAGAAATTCGAGGATTCCCTTTAAGATCTTCAATAGAACCCGTGGAGTACGGCAGAACCCTATCGTTAAACCGTAGCGTTTACCACAAATCCTTAAACTACGCGGTGATAGAAACGATGAGGCTTCAAAGCCTACCCATGTGAGACGATCGTAGGGAGTTGGAATATATGAAAAAAATTGAAGCAATCATTCGTCCGTTCAAGCTCGATGAAGTTAAGATTGCGCTGGTGAACGCCGGTATTGTTGGCATGACCGTATCTGAAGTGAGGGGATTTGGTCGGCAAAAAGGCCAAACTGAGCGGTATCGAGGGTCGGAGTACACGGTCGAATTCTTACAAAAGCTTAAGGTCGAAATCGTGGTTGAAGATGAGCAGGTAGAAAAGGTCGTCGACAAAATAATTGCCGCAGCCCGTACCGGCGAAATTGGTGACGGTAAAATTTTCATCAGCCCGGTTGACGAAATTATTCGGATTCGTACTGGGGAAAAAGATATGGAAGCCATCTAGTTGACCAGATGGTTGGTCAACTAGATTACTGAGCTTCAATCTGAAAAGTTCCCTGCCACGAGGAGCCGAACCAAATGGCCTACTGTGACCAGTGTGATAGGTCGCGACCCAAAAATTCAGCAAGTCGCCTGTTCGGTTCCTCAAAACGCTCCAGCAACATTTGACGGGTTTCTGGTCGCATCCGGGGTGGTAAAGCCTGCTCCTCTACCCATTGATTGTACTGGCGTTTCTTAAGCAGCTGATAGATGCTGTTTCTCAAGCTATGGCGCAAATCTTTGGGAAATAGACCTGATAGTTTCTCAAATAGTGGGAGCGACTTAATTGGCTTCAAGAGCTGCGATTGTACATACCAGTCTGGATAGTCGCTTGCCTTATTGGCTACGATCGGCCCCTCTTGGACAATATCTATCTGGTCATCAGCTCCAATAAACCGAAGAACTTGCCCCATAACTTCTGACGGATTCTGAATTAAGTCGTCCATCAGTAAGAATAAAAAAGATTCTCTGGGATAATATCTTAAATATTGCTCGATTTGAACCATGTAATGGCTACTGTCTAGGAATTCATCAACAACCTTAATGGCCTCTTCAAAAGTACCCGGTACAGCCAATTCCGGTTTGTGCTTTGCTCCCTTAAAGCGATGAATATAGAAGGAATAGGCCCGATCGACTGGATGACGCAGAATATAAATAAACTTTGGATTTTTTAGAACAGGCACCATTCGTTCTAACGTTTTAGGATACTGTTCTAATCTAGAGTATTTCGTTGATGCGTCACCGCAGAGTTGCCCAGGCTTCGCATCATCAAACAAAGAAGAATACCAATCCAATCCCCTGTCATAAATATAGTCTACCGAGAAGAAACTGATTTCTTTTCGAGAGGGAATATAAATTTGGGGATGTTTGCAAAGGTACTCAAATAGAGTCGTTGTCCCTGCCTTGGCAGCCCCTATGATCACAAAATCTGGCAAGCGCATGTTTTTCCCTTGAACAATAAATCGTATAGTTTCCTGCCGAATTCAATGAATTTCCAGCTAATGGCAGTTGCCGTAGCGTGCTGTGGTGTTTGGTACCGCGATCGCGATCGCATTTGGGCGGCAACTGCCAAAGCTGAAGCGCTTAGGGCGCGATCATCGACACTTCCCGTAGAGGAATCGGCTTTCCTTCAAAATGCTCAGGAATTGGAGCATTCATCAAATCCAGCACCGTTGGAGCTAGATCCAGGGCATGGGCGGTTTCCAGGGTCGAGCTGGCCGCGATGCCAGGGCCAGAAGCCGCAATGAATCCCTGGGTGCGGTGGCTACCGGCCCGGAAGTGAGGAAGTGGGCCGATGCGTCCAAAATCAGGACTGTCAACGGTGTCGGTGGCATACTCGTCTTGCCAGATGATGATCATGTCAGCATCGGGCAGTTTTGGGTTGGGATCGTTCGGGTTTGTCCGAGGACGGAGAATTTTCTTTACCATGGGGATGCCTTTGCGCGCATCCTTGAGGGCATAGAGCTTCTCACTGATTTCGTCGCAAACGGTGTGGTAATCAGCCGGTTCAACAATACCGTTCGGTTCCCGTCCCTTGAGGTTGATCCGAATGTATCCCTCAGAGAAGCTGGGCAGGGCAAATGCCTTCATCTGTGGCCAGAATGGCTTGAACCACATAGCAGGTTGAAATGGCACAATGGCATCTGGATCGCCTGCAGCCTTTCGCTCACCTATTTCCATCGGTGACATCAGGTCTGGATTTGGCTTTGGCCCTAAAAAGCGCTCAATCCGCTTGAAAAGGCCATAGGGAGCACGGCGTCTGAGGAAACGACGAATGGGATTGGGGTCATATTTCTGAGACCATGATTCCCAAACCCAGTAGCCTCGATTGCACTCCAGGATCGGTTCAGGCACTGGTTGCTCCATATCACCCCGGGCAATTCCATACTTGCCGGGGAAACTGTATCGGTACAGCAGCTCCGGCAAGAACGCAATGCTGGGCAGGTCCATGGTGTTTGGCCCCATGCCGTGGGCGGCAAATACTACAATGTAGGCATCTTCTGGCGCTTTTGCCAAAATCTCACCAATGGAGCGATCAATGTCTTCATAGAGGTCAAGGACGGGATCTTTCGCCAGCTTAGCTCCGTAATATTTGTATAGCGGGTGATTTTTCTGGCTAAGGTGCAGCAGGAAATGTCCAATCGAGTGGGGCGCACCAAAGACGGTTAAAAATAAATCCCACCGATCTCGCTGGATCAGGTCTTGGCAGATTTGCGACTGTCTGGAAATCCCCGTTTTCAAAATTCCTCTCAGCCTTTCTACAGACTGCATGTCGAGAAACTGAGCAGAATCATTGTGAAGCCCTGGGTTGTTGCCATACTGATCGACAATTTCCTGGAACAGTTGGGCAGGCTTAGACTCACTAGGGCCTTGGGGTGAGTGTGCCCCCCAGGCTAGCATCTGCAAACCATTTACATTGTTGGAAATACGCGCCTGGGGCATGTCGAAGATGGCAACTTTGTAGTCGTCTCCCAGAGCATAGAAAGGTGCATACTCAGAAAAGTCGTATGCAGCGACGGCTGCTGGCGAGTAGGTGCCCTCCTTTAGCCGGATGGGAGACCAATAGCCAACCGTTTGGGGAGAGCATCCGGTAAGGAAGGTCGTCCATGGAGTCTCTGCGCTGCAGTATTCAAAGTTTTGCAGGCGGCCGTAGGCACCTTGTTCGCGCAGTTTTCGTAGGTTCTGAAGGTGTCCTTCCGACATCCACTGCTCAATCTGAGATGGTTCAGCGGAATCCAGACCAATGACAATTACAGGTTTTCTCATTCTCCTAGCCTTCGGTTGATATATACAACAGATTAAATACGCACCGCCCTGGCATGCAACTTAAAGTCATCAAAAGTTGGTTGGGGATTGGACCATTTACCCGTCAACTGCCGGCGTCTCGAATCCCAAAGTTTCTAGTAAACCATGCAGCAAATATTTTGAAGTTCGACGAAGTATGACATGGATAAATGCGGCATCAATGATGTGCTAAGTGTCTGGACATAAATAAGGCACGTAGGGCGCACCCCACCATAGCTTCGTTTATTTATGGCTGCCTACTTAACAGTTCGACAGATAGAATAATGTCTGCCTGCTAGAAATACTACTGATCCCCCAGGGGTTTTCGATTATCTACAAAAGAACTTCATTGAATCTTCTAATGCTGCTGCTGGTCTGTAAAACTCCCAGGAAAAAATCTTTACTAAATCTTCAGACAGTCGCTACCGATAGATTAAAAGACATCCCATACCATTGAATGGTAACGGGAGATTTCACCTGTTCGGCTTGGGATTGCCCAGTCCTAAACGCCAATCTGCACAGGTTCTAAAGAATTGACAGGTAGTTATTTTCCTGCATTTTTATACAAAAATTTTGTTTCTCAGGTTAGCCAGACATAGAAAAAGTCTCTAAATGTACCTGGTTTTTTGAGGCTAAAGGTATGACGACGCAAGAGCAGTTAAGTTCGATCCGGGTTGGCCTGGTTGCTATTGGCCGAAACGAAGGAGAGCGCCTGGTCAGGTGCTTGAGGTCAGTAGCCCAGCTTGCTGAAACCGTTGTTTATGTCGATTCTGGATCCACGGATGGTAGCGTTGATGCGGCTCGAAAAATGGGGGTTAACGTTGTCGAGTTAGACCTATCAGTCCCATTTACCGCTGCACGAGCTAGAAATGCTGGCTTTAAGCAATTGCTAGCGCTCAATCCGGAAATCGAATTCGTTCAATTTGTTGATGGGGATTGCGAGATTGCCGAAGGCTGGATTAAATCGGCAACCCAGGTGCTTGCAGGACAAGCAGATTGTGCAGTTGTCTGTGGCCGCCGCCGTGAGCGTTTCCCGGAACAGTCAATCTATAATCTACTGTGCGATATTGAGTGGGATACCCCCGTTGGGGAAGCAAAAGCCTGTGGAGGTGACGCAATGATGCGCGTATCGGCCTTTAAACGAGTCAATGGCTTTAATCCCAGCTTAATTGCAGGGGAGGAACCGGAGCTTTGTGTCCGGCTTCGTCGGGAGGGGTGGAAAATCCTGCGTGTTGATGCCGAAATGACCCTTCACGATGCAAAGATGCTGCGATTTGGACAGTGGTGGAAGCGATCGCAACGAGCAGGTCATGCCTTTGCCGAAGGAGCATGGCTTCATGGACGCCCACCCGAACGCCACTGGGTTCGCGAAACAATCAGTACCCTGGTATGGGGGTTGGTGCTACCGCTGGTGGCCTTAGGGCTAGCACCACTGAGTCAGGGATTCAGCTTGCTGCTTTTGCTCATTTATCCCATTCTGGCAGTTCGCGTATTTTCGAATGTTTCAAAAAACCTCTCCCTTCGAGATGCAGCCCTCTACGCGATATTTTGTGTGGTTGGGAAATTCTCTCAAGTTAGTGGCGTTCTGCAGTTTTACTGGCGACGGTTGATGGGCAAACAAAGTTTGCTGATTGAGTATAAAGGTTAATCGTAGTTCTTTTGGTTTACTTTGTTCTGGATTAGGATGCTGCTAAAACGATGCAGAAAGAGTACGTAGAAGTAGAAAAAAACGCCCATCAGGGGCAGGCAGCCACGCCATTCCCAGAGAATCTGCCCATAATCTCGGCTACCCAGCCAGACTGGAGCCGCGAGCAGCTCCGGCAATGGTGGGATCCAGGGCGTCAGATGCTTAAATCAATTCGGCAGTACCAGAAGTGGCAAATTCGGGGGGGCTTACTGGGATATTGCTTCTGTAAGCTGAGCGTTATTCAGCACCGCTTTTGGAGTGTTGCCGCGGGTACCGATATTCCGCTCAATGCCCGACTTGGCGGAGGGTTTGTCCTCAATCACCCCAATGGGATTGTGATTCACCCAGAAGCTTCATTCGGCCCCAACTGTTTAGTGCTGCAGCAGGTTACGGTGGTTAAGGACGTGACCATTGGTGGCCACGTTGATATTGGGGCGGGAGCAAAGATTATTCGCCCCGTCACCATCGGAGACCATGCGAAGATTGGCGCAAATGCAGTTGTGACTCGTGATGTTCCGCCGGGAGCAACCGCTGTGGGTATCCCGGCTCGGATTATCCACCAGACGAATTGAGGTGCCAACGATAGTCAAAAATTTGTTTAAGCGATGGAGTTGATGGGCCTTTTGAAGGTTTATCCAAAGTGTTCTAGCGGATACAGGTCAGGCAATTCGGCACCGATAACCAGGGCGATCGCTCGATTGTCGACAATAATGAGGGTGTTGCCATCTTGAATCGTTAGCTCGACATCAGCAAAACTCGGTTTACCTGAAATTTTGATTTGATCTTGCCCAATCTCGAAGTCTTGGATGGTATCCATGCCGCTGTCGAGGCTGAGTCTAAAGGTATCTGCTCCCCGTCCGCCAAAGAGGATGTCATCCCCATGACCGCCCGTCAACACGTCGTTTCCCTGTCCTCCCCGCAGCACATCATCTCCACGGCCACCGACCAGTTGGTCGTTGTCTCTGGCACCAATCAACGTATCTTTGCCAGCGTTCCCACGCAGTCGGTCTGAGCCAATACCGCCCTTAAGCAAATCGCTGCCGCGCCCACCGTTGAGGACATCCTCACCCGCGTTCCCCTTGAGGATATCGTCACCCGCTCCCCCTCGGAGGGTATCGTCACCCTGCCCGCCCAGCAAAATATCGTTGCCTGAGCCGCCTCTGAGCAGGTCATCTCCCCGTCCTCCCCGCAAAATGTCACTGTTTGCACCCCCGATGGCAGTATCGTCTCCTCCCCTACCGATGGCGATGTCGTTACCGTCTCCACCGACCAGGCGATCGCCCGCTCCTGTTCCCGACAGGATTAAATTACGGGAAGGCTGCTCTGGGGGTGGCGCTTCTGGAAGGGGGGAGGGGGGAGTATCGGGGGGCGCTTCTGGTGGCGGGTTAGGAGGTGGATCATCATCCGGAATGTCTGGGTCTGGGTCTGGGTCTGGGTCTGGGTCTGGGTCTGGGTCAGGGGGAATATCGTTATCGTTGATAATTAGCGTAGCTCGTGCTAGATTCCCTAGACCCGCACCTCCGGATGGAGCTTCCAGGATCAGCTCAAAAAACTCTGCGCCTTCCACCAAGAGGTCATCAACGATGGGAATTTCAACGGTTGTCTGCGTTTCGCCATCTTCAAACGACACCAGAATGGGAGTATTAGAGTAGTCGTCAGGGGCGATCGCCGTTCCGTCCTGGAAGCTGACTGTGACACTTACCTGACCATCGCTGCCGTTAGCGCGAGTAATAGTTACCGGAATGACACTGGTACCGTCTTCGCTGATACGGTATTGACTGGCATTAAAAGCCAACGTACCGGGCTGGACTGGGATCACCGGAATAAACTCGATGTAATCAATACGCGCACGTTCATTTTGGTCAGAAACGCCTAACAGTTGAACCGTCTCTCCGGTATTAATTGTTATTTCAGTGGCGATCGTTGCTTCTACAAAGCTTTGGGCAGTGGCTCCCCCAGTACCCAGATCCTGGGTTAATGGGATAACAAGGGTTTCTGCCCCGATCGCGACCGAAATCGACCCCTCACCATCGTCTTCGTCAAAATAACCGAGACGGACGTTGTAGAACCCCGTTTCCCCTGCAAATTCCAATGTTGCAACACCGGGTAAACTCAACTCATCAACTTGGATGAAGGCACCGCCAGAGGCAAAGCTTCTTTCGTCAACGATGGCGTAATTCAGGAGGCGGGCGTCTTCTGCTTCTACACGGATGGCATTAAGCGGCACAACCTGAGAAGCCTTGACTGGAACTGGGGGTAAACTTTGCGGCTGACTTAAACTACTTTGATGGTTGGTCAGATCAAGCTCTCTGCTGCTACAGTTTAGGGGCGCTGTTTGAGTGGGTGACATAGCTCTAGTGGATGAACTTCAGTAGACAATAGACTGATGCACCACGTATACCCTATGCGAAAATTCGTTAGAACTTTTGGAGTTCTACCTCTATGGGATTTTCGGTTAAGTTCTCAATTAAGCTGTTAGAGATGAAAGACCCAGTTTCAAAAAAACATAAGAGCATGTTTGAAAAGTGGCTAGCTGTAATTTTGAGCACTTGACGCTCCCCCTTAGCTCCCCTTAAAAAGGAATGACTGGAGCTAAAGCCCCATCTTTAAAGGGATCCAGTGAGCTTTGCTACCTAAGGCCAGACTTTTTAGATATCCTCTAAGTAATTTGTGTTTAATCAGCAATGTTTGCTCTGCTATCTAATAAGGTATCAAATAATTTCAAATATTACAAATGTTTTTCAGTTTTTAGGATGCAACATGGATTGCGGATACCTCTTTAAGTACTTGGTGGCGTAAGGAGTTGGAGGCGATAATAAACAAAACCCCATCAGATTTTTCAACCCAATGAGGTCTTAAAGGAAAGTCCTTAATTTAAATTCCTGCTTAAAGCAGGACTAATGGGAAGCTGGCGGGGTGAGCGATCGCCCGTATACCTTAGCGTTTTTTAGATGGTTCGAATTTCATCGTCAAGGTGATCAGCAAGGCGAATAGCCAGGGCAATTAAGGTCAACATTGGATTCGCATAGCTGCCCGTCGGAAACAGAGAACTTCCAGCAATGAACAAATTTTCAGTGCCATAAACTTTACAGTTAGCATCAACAACCCCTTGCTTCGGATCGTCGTGCATTCTGGTTGTCCCCATGTGATGCCAGCCGCCCTCAAAGTAGCAGTCTTCTGTTTGTGACGGATCCCAGGGGGCGGAATCCTCATCGAGATCTTGAGAGAATTCGATCTTCATGCGGCCCAGGCCAGAACGTCCAAGTGCTTCAGCGATCGCCTGCTGTGTCCTCAAAACCGTACGCTTATCTAATGCTGTCAAGCGCCAATCCACTTCGTACCTGGGTACACCCAGGGGATCGAGGTCACGGCTGAGTAACACGCGGCTGTCTGGGTTAGGAGCCTGCTCGGAGCGGGTTGTAATATCTAGTAAAACGGCGCGATTCATCTGTCTTCTGGGCTTTCTGCCGAGCTTTACCAGAAGACGTTCTGGCAGCCCTCGCAAATCTTTGACCACCGCCGTCAAACTGCTGATGAAGCCATCGGTCATGTTTGAGTTGGGCCAAAATCTCAAGGTTGGATCGAGGGTCGCGCTATAGTTCAAAATCTTTTCTTGCTCTTGAAACCTGCGGGTTGGCGAGAGTGCCCCCATGGTTTCGAATTGTTTCGCTTCCGGTGTATACAGCCCCGGATAGGCATTTAAGTCAGGAACCAATACGAGGCCAGAACGGTGGAAGTGGGGATGCTCCATAAAGAAACGCCCGACCAAATCATTTTGGTTGCCAATGCCCGCAGTTTGCTGTTTATTGGAAGCCAACATGATTCTTGGCGTCTCAATTCCGTTCATGGCCAGAACGAAAATCTTAGCCTGTGCCCAGAATTGCTTGCCGTCCAGGCAAGCGACTTTCAAACGGGTAATCTCTTTTCCTGCATCATTCGTTTCAATTTCGATGACGTTAGCATAGAGATAAACGTCTGTATTGCTTGAAGTCTCGAGATTTGCTCGGTAGTCTTCCCCAAATCTCAAAATTGGGAAATGGAACTGCCACATTTTTGTCTCGATCTCTTCGCCTTCCAAGGGCAGCGGTTTGAAGACTGGGTCGGTAACTTGTTGAGACAGATAATCTGTTTCGTAATTGAAAGGATGCTTAAGCTTAAGAACAACCTGTGCCCGCTCGTAATAAGGTTCTAGCTCCTTGCGAGTAAAAGGCCAGCCGCTATGGGGAACCCAGTCGCGCTTTTCGAAATCTATTTCATCAAAAGGCCGACAGAAAGAAGCCCAGCGGTTTGTATTACCGCCCAAATATCGATCGAACGACTTATCGTCAATCACCTGGAAATAGGGAACCCCAACGCTCTTGCCCTTACCCAACTCTTGGCTGGCTGGATCTGCCTCCGTACCACCACTTTCCAGAATGCATACTTTGTAGGACTTATTCAGGAGTTCTTTTGCAATGGTAATTCCGGCAGCCCCGCCGCCGACAATACAGATATCGCTGTTAATTATTGCACCTTCAGCAAGTTCTCTCGCATCAATAAACACAACTTTTCCCTCCAGATACTCAGTTAATGTAGTGCTTTACCAATAAATAGCTGACATGCTTGCTGCAATCATGGCTATCACAATCATGCCTGAAATCAATCGATTTGCTGACGTCTAATGTTCAGCATGCCCACCGGGTGCCGTAAACAATCAAATGCGCTAGGAAAGCGCTGCTAGCGCACAAATATCGACTTCAGTCTTTGAAAGAATCCAGCCATTTACTCGGACGGTGCGCCCCTCGGCAAAATCATTCCGCTGGCGGCGATCAAGCCACTCTTTCAAGGCTTGAGTATTCATGTCCGACAGGGCACTAACGCCCCCGTCGCAGCCCAAGCAAAGCTCGGAGAGAAGCGCGTCTCGGTTTAAGCTATCTGGCAAGCTTGATAAATAGGTCTTGCCGATGATCTTGGCACTCTCCACATTGCTAAAAACCGACAGCAAGTGTCGCTCAAACGTTTTGTTAAAAGCACTGCTGGTAGTTTGAGAGCCACGCTGGTGAAGCAAACTTGGGATTAGAGCAGCAAGGCTGAAAAGGGAGATTTTGAGTACTGTACGTCGCCGCATTGAAATAACTCCTAATTGTCAAAGATAGCGAAGAGAGTAGTGTAGTAAGGAGATAAGTTAATTCCCATGACATCGGCTTTGCATGCAGGTTGCCAAAGGTAGAAGTGGCTTAGATTTTCCGTTGGAGAACTGCCAGATTCTTTTTGTCGTCATTTACGACCAGTTCAAAATGGGTATCTAGGGGTGACAGATCTTGCCAGGAGGCAATACCCGTCCAGTCAGCCAGGTAGTCGATTTTATTACCTTCGGCATCAAACTCGTTGTAGACGATGTAGTGGGGAATTTTCCGCTCTAGCTTTGCCTGGAGAGCTTCTGGATTAACCTTGCCGTCTAGATTGACTGTGCGATCGTGGAAAAAGCCCAGGGTACCCGTTTGAACAGCCCCCACCCAGGCCGCTTCACTAACATTGCGCTCAACCCAATTGACGACCTGAAAGTGTGCGTGTTCTGTTCCTAGCTTATACAGGCGAACGTTTAGCAGGAGGGAGAAGATCAGGACTGCCGTCAAGCTTAAGGGCAAGAGCTTGCGAATACGGGTCATCTCCGCTAACTTCTCTAAGCCGGTCACGACGACAAAGGTAGTGAAGATAGCCATGAAAGGCGAGAGCGGAAATAGGTATCGGTCGACAAAATGGGCTGCACCAAAAAGTACGCCGTAGTACATCACCAGGAAGATGGCTAAGGCACCGACAACATAGGTCAGCGATCGCTCAGCATACTCCATCTTTGGGGTTGCGATCGCCAGGGCAATGACATACGCGACCACCAGAGTAGACGTCGTAGCCAGCACCGGCAGCAGTTGCTCGATGGAGTGGGGAATTGGGATAAGAATTGCTGCGGATTCAAACAGCGATGAGGGAACTTCAACGAGATTCTGGCCGAAGGTTGCCGCATGGGACTGGGCCGTTCCACTGATGGGGGTAAAGCTACCAAAATTGAGTTTGTTGTAAAGTAACCACGGGCTGATGATAAGAACCGCCAGGCTCCCCATCACGACCGACTCACAAAGCCGCCCCAGAAGCTGGTAACGGTTGCGGAGCAACCCCAGCAGGACGTGGCAGCCGGTGACAGAGGCAATCAAAAACACGGCATCAATGCGTGCCCAGGCAGTCAAACCTAGCAAAGCGCCAACAACTAGCGATCGCTGCCAGGAAAATTTGCTCTCGGGCGAGCGGGCAGTTTCATAGCGATGCCAGACGTGAACGGTGAGCAAGATGCAGGCAACGTAGGCACCCGTTTCCAGGCAATTCATGGTGTGGGGAATTGCAAGCGAGCTTGAGTACCAGAGGGCTGAAGCGACGAGGGCAACTTGCCAGCCCGATGAACGTTTTTGCAGCACATGGCGAGCTGTAATAAACAGCAGTCCGGCACTCAATGCCCCAATGAGTATTTGAGCTAGAAGCGCAAAAGCTACCCCCGCTTCTTTGTTGCCTCCAAGTAAAAAGAAACCGATGGCTTCGATGAAGTTAAATAGGGGTTGGGTGCCATTGGTGGCAATGGTGCCCTGAGCAGTGCTCATCCCATTGCCAAGGGCAATATTGCGGGCGATCGTTAGCATTAGATAGCCGTCTTCGGTGGGAAATTGCCTCAGCAGCCGCCCCTCCTGATTGAATAAAGGCATGAGGCGCGAAATTGTCCCTACAGCAAAGAACAATGCCGACGTTATGATAAGCCCCTGTGACCTTGTTAAAGGAAGCTGGGCATTGATAGATGTAGTGTTTCTCATAGGGAAGGCAGAAAATATCAATAACTAGCAGAAATGTTGGAATGGATTTAATTAAGCTCTTACTCTAGAAATAAGTACCACCGCGATAGGATTTTTACATAGGAATTCCTGGAGCCTCTAGTCTCTCTCGACCAGCTTTATCGAAAATTTATTCACAATGGCACCTCTGTTTACGGGGCTTCATCACAGACGGTGAGCTGAGTTAGGTAACGTAATGACCAGGTTCCCGCTTAAAGCGAGACAAGATTAGCGGGAAAGCGGAGCGCGCCCTATCCCACCTTAAGGTGATACCAACGTACGCACTGCGTGCAGCGCCCTGGGGTTTTGGGTAGTTTACGGGCTGCATCGCCGACTATTCAGCAAATCGAACTGATCACCGGATTGGAATGAGATACGATACCCTGAATGTGGAATTTACGTAAGCGGCGATGGCCAGTGGATTTGTCCTGGTTGTTCTAGTGCTGGTGCTGGGGGGTGTGATTGCAACGGCGGGCGATCGCATTGGTATGCGCGTGGGGAAAGCTCGCCTCAGTCTGTTTAGCCTGCGGCCTCGGCAAACGGCGACTCTGATTACAATCCTCACTGGCAGCGTGATTTCCGCCACAACGCTGGGCTTATTATTCGCCGTCAGCGAGCAGCTCCGTACAGGCGTTTTCAAGCTCAAAAGCATTCAAGAAGACCTGGCTGAGGCCCAAACTGACCTGGAGCAGGTGCAGCGGCAGAAGGAGCGCATTGAGGAGGCGCTAGCCGCCGCCCGCGCTGAGCAGGAGGAGGTCGCTAATCGCCTGGAATCCACCAACCGATCGTTGCGGACAGCGATCAACCGCCAGGAGCAGACCGAAGCGGAGCTTGCCCAAACCCAGTCAGAGTTGGGCCAGATCGAGGCAAATTTCCAGCAGGCGGAGGAGCAGTTGCGCCAGGTCACTGAGCAGAAGGATGAGCTAAGCACTGAAATTGCCGAGCTGCAGGCTGAGCGTCAGCGGATTATTGCCCAGCGGGAAGCTGAAATTGCTGAGCGGGAAGCTGAAATTGCCCAACAGGAGGAGGAAATCGCTGTCCAGGAGGGGCAATTGCAGGCGCTAGAGGCCCAGCGGGCGGTGTTGACCCAAGAGGTGCAGGCCCTTGAGCGCGAGCTACAGGCCCTGCGAGAAGGCAATGTGGTTCTACTCAACAACCAGCTTTTGGCGGTGGGTGTGGTGCGCGTTTCTGAACCGACAAGTGCGCCCCAGGCGGTCGATCAATTGCTGCGACAGGCAAACCGGACGGTTTTGCAAACAATTCTACCGGGGACGCAGCTTGTGGATGCTCAGGGTGTTCAAATTACCAGTGCTGAGGGTGAAGAACTCATCCAGCGCAGTAGCGACGGTCAGG
>JAYKGU010000169.1:0-19221 GCA_035285585.1 Synechococcales cyanobacterium | reverse complement strand
TAAGTACATGGCCTTAAATAAAACCAGTGGGGTGCGCCCCCCGGCAGGGGGCGCACCCCACCATAGCGTCGTTTAATTGTGACCACCTACTTACTTGAATGAATTGAAGGATGATCATGGAACTGATTACATTCGTGCTGGAAAAAAGCTTATATCCCCTCAAGCAGGTTGTTTCACCCGACTCTCAAATCTATTGGCCCTACCTATTGTCTTCTCTCTGCATTGCGCTACTGATCTTTTCCCTGGGCTTTAAAGACAGCGCAGAAAAAAACATGCTGAAATATCTCTTTCCACCCAAGGTATTTCTGCACCGCTCTGCCATCTTGGACTACCAGAACTACCTGCCAATCATGCTGGCAAAAAGCTTTTTAGTCATCCCAATTACAGCGCTTTTATCGGCAACGGCGATCGCCAATCTGGTTAGCCATGCCCTGTCTTATCTCACCAGTATATCCACGCTTTTTCCCATTTCCCACCCTCCACTCTGGTATCATCTTTCCTTTAGCCTTTTCCTGATCCTGGCTATTGATTTTGGGTACTTCTATAATCACTACCTCAGGCATAAAGTACCTTTGCTTTGGGAGTTTCATAAAATTCACCATACCGCCGAAGTGCTTACGCCGTTTACGCTATATCGCCATCATCCCCTTGATTACCTTGTGCAAATCCTTTCCGTTTCTCTCTGTGCAGGCACCGCTACCGGCATCTGGACGTTTTTGTTTGGTAGTCAGGCACAAGTTCTATCGCTCAACGGAGTGCCCTGGCTCTTATTCGCTTTTTATCTGACGGGCAACTTCCGCCACTCTCATATTTGGGTCGCTTTTCCAAACTGGGCGAGCTATGTTTTGATGAGTCCTGCCCAGCACTACATCCACCACGCCAACGATTCCAGGTACTACGATACAAATTATGGAAAGATCCTGTCCCTTTGGGACTGGATGTTTGGTACATTATACATACCTCAGGGTTATCAAGAGCTGCCCCTGGGATTACCTGATGAAGAAGACAATCGGTTTGATACGGTTATGAGTTTTTACTTCAAGCCCTTTAGACTGGCCTTCCGTCGGCTCAAAGCACAATCAGGTCTTTCCCTGCCCAACCAGAACACTGGAACATCTGAGTCTTAAACCAAAATTAGTTAAGTAGGTCAGCACAATTAAATTCATGTTAGAAAACCGGGGGAGCGTCCCGGCGGTTTTCTATAGCCCTACGGGCTAAGGTTTGAGTGTGCACCCGCGCGACACGTGGGTTGCACACCTCCTGAGCGTCCTAACGCGAAAGCGTAACGCTATAACCTTCGTTTTTCAATGCAGTTCTACTTATGGGAATTGGAGCTTCCCCCCTGGGAGACTCACTTCTCAATCCAGTTAAGGTTTAGAATTCTTAAGTGGGTAGGCATAAGTAAACGAAGCTATGGTGGGGTGCGTCCCCCGGCGGCGAGGGTGCACCCCAAGTGCTTTATTTATGTCCAGACGCTTAGCTGAGTTCCTCAGCAGAATTCTGCGGTTAATTATAGAGAATAAATTACAAATGCCGATAGATACGCCAACAGAGCCGAAAGATATCCTCCAGGAAGCTCAAAGCGACATCAGAACGCCTAACCAGTGGTTATCTATCTCAGGCATTGCCCTTGGGGTATTCATTTTTGCCCTGGATGTCTACATAGTGAATCTGGCGATACCCAGTATGGTGGTTTCGCTAAACACCAGTTTTGCAGCTATCCAGTGGGTGATTCTTAGCTATCTGTTGGCGATCGCCATCTTTGTCTTAACCATCTCGAAGTTAGGCGATGTCTGGAACAAAAAATCTCTCTATATCATCGGCCTCATTATTTTTACCCTCAGTTCGCTGCTGTGTGGGCTGTCCCCTGGCATCGGTTGGTTAATTGCGTTTCGATTTTTACAGGGAATAGGGGCGGCTTCTTTATCTGGCCTGGGAACGGCCATTATTGTGGCCATCTTTCCACCCCAGCAGCGGGGTTTGGGCTTGGGGGTGCGGGCTGCGGTTTATGGATTGGGCATTTCCCTAGGGCCTGCCGTAGGCGGTTTGCTGCTGCAGATGGGGGGATGGCCCCTGATTTTTTTGGTGAATGTGCCCATTGGGATCCTCAGTTGCTGGTTGGTCGCCCAATTTGTGCCCCCGTTGCCAGCGATCCGCACGTCCCATCAAGTAGATAGCCTGGGCATTGTACTCCTTACCATCACCCTGGCCTGCTTCTCCCTGGGCATCACGCTTTATCAAAGTGGCGGTCTTGAGACGCTGGCGCTCATTTTGCTAATTGTATCGGCCCTCAGTTTGGTGGGGTTCTTGAGGGTAGAGGTCTATCAAATAGAGCCAATTTTAGATTTCAGACTGTTCCGCTCCCTGGATTTCAGCTTAGGGTTGGTGTTGCGGTTCGTCGGCAACTTTGTCATGGCAGGAGTTATTTTTATCCTGCCGTTCTTTTTGGAGCTGGGGCAAAACTATCCGGTCGGTCAAGCGGGCCTGGTGATCACCCTGTCATCTCTGGTAATTGTCTTAGCCGCGCCAGTCGCTGGCGCACTCTCTGATCGCTTTGGGTCGCGGTTTATCAGCTTTTTAGGGCTGGGATTAATGGTTCTTGCCTGCTGGACCATCAGCCTTATGCCGCTTGTATCGACGCTACCAGGCTTAATCTTAAGCATGGGAATTTATGGGTTAGGCGTTGGGATGTTTACGTCGCCAAACAACAGTACCATCATGGGGGCGACCCCCAAGGATCAGGTCGGCGTGGCGTCAGGGCTACTATCCCTATCGCGAATCCTGGGCCAGATGGTGGGTTTGCCGCTGGTCAGTCTTTTGTTTTCCATGACCGTATTCGCCCAGGTTGTCGATCCGGTCGTCGCCGATGTCACCCATGCGCCACCGGAAGCGTTAATTTGGGCCACGCAAATTACTTTTCGAGCAATGGCCATTTTACTAGTGGTTCTGATTTTCCTGGCCGTAATTTGCTTGGGTACGCGGCGTCTGCGTACCGATGATTAATCGCAACATCGTCCGGCAAATGGTAGGGTGCGCTCCGCTTGCTTTATTTATGTCCAGATAAGTAGCTCAGCACAATTAAATTCATGTTAGAAAACCGGGGGAGCGCCCTGGCTTTCTAACCTTCGTTTTTCAATGCAGTTTTACTTACTGGCTGATAGCTGTTCTTACTCTGGCACAGGCGCTCGGGTTCAAAACAACCAGCCATTGGCGCAAGCAGCCATCGTCGATTCACCTTCCTCAGCCCACCCCGAAAGAGTCACCGCAGATGCTTTAGACTGATATAGGCTGAATGCCCTGCCATTCAGTCTCGTCGTGTCCAGTCCCAAGAGGAAGCGAACCATGCGGCTGTCCCAGATGCTTTTTGTCACCCTCAAGGAAGACCCCGCCGAGGCGGAGATTCCCAGCCATAAGCTGCTGGTGCGGGCAGGCTACATTCGCCGCATTGCCCGTGGTGTCTACGCCTACCTGCCCATGATGTGGCGAGTTTTGCAGAAGGTTTCCCAGATTGTGCGCGAAGAGATGAATGCTAAGGGGGCGCAGGAGTGTCTGCTGCCGCAAATTCAGCCTGCCGACCTGTGGCGGGAGTCGGGCCGCTGGGACACCTACACCAAGGCCGAGGGCATCATGTTCTTCCTCACCGACCGCCTCAACCAGGAAATGAGCCTGGGGCCAACCCACGAGGAAGTAATTACGGCGATCGCCCGTGACATGGTCCGCTCCTACCGCCAGTTGCCCCTGAACCTCTACCAGATTCAAACCAAGTTTCGGGACGAGATTCGGCCTCGCTTTGGCCTGATGCGGGGGCGCGAGTTCATCATGAAGGACGCCTACTCCTTCCACCCCGATGAGGCCAGCCTCAAGCAAACCTACCAGGACATGCACGACGCCTACTGCCGCATCCTCAGCCGCTGCGGCCTGGAGTTTCGGGCGGTGGATGCCGATTCTGGGGCGATCGGCGGCTCCGGTTCCCAGGAGTTCATGGTGCTGGCGGATGCGGGGGAAGACGAAGTCCTCTACACCGACGACGGCCAGTACTCCGCCAACGTGGAGAAGGCCGTTTCCCAGCCGTCCGACCCAGAGCCGTCCTCCTTCGACGCCTACGAGAAGCTGGAAACACCCAATACCCCCACCATTGACTCCCTGGCGAAATTCCTCAAGTGCTCCCCCACCCAGATCGTCAAAAACGTGCTGTATCAGGTGGTGTACGACAACGGCGTGACAGTGCTGGTGCTGGTGAGCATCCGGGGCGACCAGGACGTGAACGAGACCAAGCTGTACAACGAGCTGACCAAGCTGGCGTCGAGCTACAAGGGCACCACGGTGATCGGCCTGACCGTCCCCGATGAAGAAGCCCAGGCCAAGTGGGCCGCCCAACCCCTGCCCCTGGGCTACATCGCCCCCGACCTGGCGGACACCTACATCCAAAAGGGCATCAAGAACCTGCCCTCCAAGTTCCTGCGGCTGGTGGACAAAACGGCGGTGGATCTGAAGAACTTCGTCACCGGGTCCAACGAATCGGGCTACCACGTGGTCGGGGCCAACTGGGGCGATCAGTTCGAATTGCCCAAGCAGGTGGTGGATGTGCGCACGGCCCAGGTGGGCGATCGCGCCATCCACGACCCCACCCAAACTTTGAAATCCGCCAGGGGCATCGAAATCGGCCACATCTTCCAGCTCGGCACCAAGTACTCCAAGGCGATGGGAGCCACCTACACCAGCGAATCCGGTGCAGAGGAACCCCTGGCGATGGGCTGCTATGGTGTGGGCGTCTCCCGACTGGCCCAGGCGGCGGTGGAGCAGTCCTACGACAAAGACGGCATTGTCTGGCCGGTGGCGATCGCCCCCTACCACGCCATCGTCGTCGTGCCCAATATTACGGACGCTGACCAGATGCAGGCGGCGGAAAAGCTCTACACCGAAATGAACGCAGCGGGCATCGAAACCCTGCTGGACGATCGGGACAGCCGGGCGGGCTTCAAGTTCAAAGACGCCGATCTGGTGGGCATTCCCTACCGGGTGGTAACGGGGCGATCGCTCAAGGACGGTAAGGTCGAGGTGGTGCAGCGGGCCACCCACGAGTCGCAAGAAGTGGCGATCGAAGCAGTGGTGCCGACGCTGAAGCAGTGGATCGCGGAAGCTACCCAATCCAGTCATGGATGACCAGGAGCTGGCGGCGCTTTTGGCTGATCTTGAGTCCGATCGGGTTGAGCGGAAAGCGTCTACTTCAGACGGCAAAAAGATACGCCCGTTCGTCTCTGCCACAATGGCGGATTTGGATCTGGAGACTTTTCAGCGAGAATATTTGGCCTCAGCACTCGCCCCAGAAGTTTTAGCTGAAAATCAGCGATCTCTTGTGCAGCAACTCGTTTCACTGCGCTTTGCCACACCGGAACCCGATACGCATCCGACCTGTTTAGGTATTCTGGTCGTCGGCAAAGATCCCAGGCAATTCGTCCCAGGGTTTTATATCTAGTTTGTCCGCTTCGACGGAGTAGGATTAACTGATCCCATTCGAGATCAAAAAGATATTGGTGGCCCTCTAATTGATCTCCTGCGCTATGGGGATGAGGTTCTGCAAGCCAATATTTCAACAGCCTCTGATGTTACCGCCCAACCCATTGAAATTAAGCGCCCCGATTACCCCATTGTGGCTCTGCAACAGCTGGTGCGAAATGCGGTTATGCACCGTTCCTATGAGGAAACCAATGCGCCAACGCGGGTTTATTGGTTTAGCGATCGCATCGAAATTCAAAATCCAGGCGGCTTATTTGGGCAGGTGAATCGCCGCAATTTTGGTCAGGGCGTTACGGACTACCGAAATCCTCATCTGGCAGAGGCGATGAAGACCCTGGGCTATGTCCAGCGCTTTGGCATTGGCATTCCAATCACTCAGCAGGAATTGAAGAAAAACGGCAACCCGCCAGCGGAATTTATCATTGAAGATTCTTACCTAATGGTCGTTATTCGGAGGCGATCGTGACGGCACCGATTATTGCCTTCTTCAACAACAAAGGAGGGGTCGGTAAAACATCTCTGGTTTATCATTTGGCCTGGATGTATTCCGACTTGGGATTGCGCGTTGTTGCCGCCGACTTAGATCCGCAGGCTAATTTAACATCAGCCTTTTTAGACGAAGATCGCCTGGAAGAGCTTTGGGAACTTGATGAGAGACCAAATACGATTTACCGATGTGTGAAGCCACTCCTGAGGGGAATTGGTGATATTGCCAATCCAGATTTAGAAGAAATAGAACCTGATCTGGCTCTTTTAATTGGCGATCTACAACTTTCTGGATTTGAAGATGAGTTATCCTCCCAATGGCCCGATTGTTTAGATAGAAAAGAAAGGGCGTTTAGAGTCATTTCTGCTTTCTGGAGATTGCTAAATCAGACGGCGATCGCCCATCAGGCAGACGTTGTTCTGGTGGATTTAGCACCTAATTTGGGAGCGATCAACCGAGCGGCTCTAATCGCGGCTGACTATATGGTTGTGCCGCTTTCCCCTGACCTTTTTTCACTGCAAGGACTTAAAAATCTCGGCCCAACCGTATGGCGCTGGCGGCAAGAATGGCAGGAGCGCATTCCTAAAAATCCAGCCGCCGATTTGATGTTACCGAAAGGGCAGATGCAGCCCATTGGTTACGTGATTCTTCAGCATGGCATTCGGTTCGATCGCCCTGTCAAAGCATTTCAGCGGTGGATAGAAAAAATTCCCGAAACCTACACGAAAAACGTGCTTGAACAACCAGCGGCAGAAGACGAGCCGTCCGCTGACCCCGAGCAAATTTTTTCTACACCCGCAATCGACCCAAGTTGTCTGGCGCTACTCAAGCATTATCAAAGCCTCATGCCGATGGCTCAGGAGGCTCATAAGCCAATCTTCCACCTCAAGCCTGCCGATGGCGCAATCGGGGCTCACGTTGCGGCAGTGAAGAATGTTTACTGGGACTTTAAAGATCTGGCGCAAAAGATTGCTGAACGAACCGGAGTTGTTTTAGCATCATGACTCCAACCTTTGAAACCGATCGCCTGCTCCTCCGCGACTGGAACCCCGAAGGAGAAGCCGAGTGGGCCTTGCAGATTTATGGCGACCCGGAGGTGATGCGCTATATCGGGGATGGGCAGACGATTCCCGATGGGGAAACCATGCGTCTGCGGCTACAGCAGCGGCTTGACCTCAACCGCAGGCTGAGTAATGGCACGGGCTTTTGGGCGATCGCCGAGAAATCCACCCGGCATCCCGTTGGCACTGTCATCCTCAAGCAGCTCCCCGATGGCGAGGGCAACCCCACCCCGGACTGGGAAGTGGGCTGGCATCTGCGGCGGGCGAGCTGGGGCCAGGGCTATGTCACTGAGGCGGCGCGACCTGTGATGGCGTATGGTTTCCACGTCCTCAAGCTGCCCGTGATTTACGCGGTGGTGCATCCTGACAATGGGCGATCGCAGCGGGTCACCCAGCGGCTCGGCATGGTTCCCCTGGGCACCACCGGGCAATATTATGGACGGGAAGTGTTGCTGTTTGCCCTGAGGCCCTAGCCCGTGGAAGTTATCACTATTCTGCTCGCCAGCCTGTTCGGAATTTTGTCTCCCGTGAGCTTCGCCGCCGATACGCTGGCGGAGGAGGCTGTGGGCGATCGCCTTTCAGAAGCCGAACAGGTCGAGGTGCGCATCGACACCGCCCCCAACTATCAGATTCTCCAAGGACAGGTAAACCGGGTGCGGTTTGCCGGACGGGGGCTGTATCCAGTGCCGGAGCTGCGGGTGGAGGCCCTGGACATCGAGACCGACGCCATTGATGTGGACTTTGCCCAGGCGCGGCAGGGGAGTCTGCGGCTGGATGAGCCGCTCCAGGCCGGGATTCGACTGGTGCTGCGGCAGGAGGATGTAAATCAGGCGCTCCAGTCTCCGGCGATCGCCAACCTGCTGCGGGACATTGGCCTGGGTATTTTGGGGGAAGACACCATCGGCGGCGTCAGCCAGGGGGATATTGTTGATCCTCGCATTGAGTTTCTGGAGGGCGATCGCCTGCGGCTGCAGGCCACCCTGCGGGAACAGGGGACAGATGAAGAACTGTCTATTGACTTGTCGTTTGGCCTCGCCGTTCAGAACGGGCACCAACTGCAAATTCTGGAGCCACGGCTGGTGACGAACGAAGTCGAATTTCCCCCAGAAATTCTGGAGCCGCTGCTGGCCGGAGTCAGCCAACAGCTCACTCTCCGCAATTTCGAACTCTTCGGCATCACTGCCCGTCTTCTAAAATTAGAGATACAGCCCGACACCCTGGAAGTGGCGACCTTTGTGCGCATTGATCCTTGAGGAGCGCTCCCCACCCCCCGCTGGTTGACCAGATGGCCGCTGGACAGTTTCTGGAGTGAACGGGTGTGCCGGATGCTGCCCCATCCAGTCCGTACCATGGAGATGAGGCAATTTCACCCCCATCTACGTTGAGGAGGAACGCTCGTATGCAAGATCATCTACAAGATCGTCAGCCCGTAGACGATCGCCCCGTGACCGATCGCCCGTCCCGTCGCCGCCTGCCCATTGGCGTGATGGCGGGTCTCTCCGCTGCAGTGCTCGCCGCCGGGGGGGGAACGGCCTGGTGGACGTTAAATTCGCTGCAAACCCGCACCCCAGACCAGCCCGTCGTGGAGGAGCCTGTAGATTCCACCCCGTCAGTCGAATCCCCCACGTCTGAGCAGCCACCCACAACGGCTTTGGTGGAAACAGCGGCCCAGGTTTACTGGGTAGAGGTGGCGGGCACTGAGTTTGAGCTGGTTCCGGCTGGAGTAATGGCCGAAACCGCCAGTGATCCTGAAGTGGTGCTGACGGCAGCCTTCGACTCTCTACTGGATGGCCCCGATGAAGCCGCTGGTTTCTCCGAAATTCCCGAGGGCACCGAGCTTCTGGATCTCTCTGTGGAAGCGGACGGGGTTTATGTCAATCTGTCGGAAGACTTTCAAGTGGGGGGCGGCAGCGCGTCCATGATGGGTCGTCTCGGCCAGGTGATTTACACCGCCTCCAGCCTGGAGCCTGCCGAACCCGTATGGCTGTCCATCGAAGGGGAACCCATTGAATATTTGGGTGGCGAGGGCATTCCGGTAGACCAGCCCATGACGCGGGAAGATTTCCAAACCCTGCCGTTCTAGTAGGGGCGTATCCAGATTCGACAACGTCAATTTTTGAGAACCCGCTGCGGCGGGTTTTTCTTTGGGCGATCGCCCCATCCCTGTCGCCACAGAAAAAGTTTGGGTTTAAGCTTAATAAAACTCAAGACGCTGATACACTGTGGATTGGTCTAGTACGGATCGGCTCATCGTTTATCGGCTCATTGGAGTGCTCATGGAGATTGGTCAAAAGGTAAAGGTTTTTCGGCTACGCGATCGTACCTCCCAGGACGTAATCAAGCGACTGGGGCAGGTGGGCATTATTAAAGATTTCAGAATGGTGGACGGTAGCGGCGTCGGCGTGGTCGTCACCTTCGATGACAAGTACACCACCTGGTTCTTCGAAGATGAGCTACAGCCGACCCAGTAACGTCTCTGGCGACTTGCCCTTCATCAGATATGCACCGTCGGTATAAATCCCTGGGGGGCGATCGCGATAGGGTTAGAGAGAGACTCTGCAAGGAAAGATCCGAAAATGGCACTAATTCTCACGTTTTTGGGCGAAGGGGGAACCGGACGCACCACCCTGGCGATCGCCGCCGCTAAGCGTTTTGCGGCCCAGGGGAAGCGGGTGTTGCTGGCCAGCCAGACCCCGGCTCCGGCCCTGGAGGTGGTGTTGGGGATGTTGCCCACCTGTGACCCCCAGCCCCTATCCGACCAGATTCAGGTCGTCCAGTTCCAGACGGCTACCCTGCTGGAGCGCAGCTGGGAGGAGATCAAGCGGCAGGAGGCCCAGTACCTGAAAACGCCCTTCTTCAAGGCAGTGTACGGCCAGGAATTGGGGGTGTTGCCGGGGATGGATGCGGCCCTCGCCCTCAACGCCCTGCGGGAGCACGATGCCAGCGGCAACTATGACGTGATTGTCTACGACGGCAGCGGCGACCTGACCACCCTGCGCATGTGGGGGATGCCGGAAATCCTGAGCTGGTATATCCGCCGCTTCCGCACCGTGTTCCTGGAATCCGACCTGGGCAAAACCCTCTCGCCCTTTGCCCAGCCCATCGCCAGTGCGGTGCTCAACGTGGACTGGTCGGGGGATTTCTTCGCCAAGCCCACCAACCAGGCCAACAACATCCTCGACCAGGGGAAGGCGGCGGTGGCCGATCCCAATCGGGTGGCGGCCTATCTGGTGACCACGGAGGCCGAGGTGGCGATCGCCACGGCTCGCTATCTCTGGGGCAGCGCCCAGCAGGTGGGCCTCACGGTAGGGGGGGCGATCGCCCTGGACCAATCCAGTGTCTCCGAGCCGCTGAAAACCGCCTTCGCTCCCCTGCCCGTGTTCGCGGTGCCCACCCGCCAGGGAGACGACTGGCAACCCCTGGTGGACGCCCTGCCCGATTTTACCCAGGCAGCTCAAGCACCCCGCCCGATTACGGTGAATGTGGGCGATCGCACGGTGCGGCTCTTCCTGCCTAGCTTTAATAAGCAGCAGGTCAAGCTCACCCAATATGGGCCAGAGGTGACCATTGAGGCGGGCGACCAGCGGCGAAATATCCTGTTGCCCCCGGCCCTACAGGGAAAACCTGTAACGGGTGCTAAATTCCAAGACGGCTACTTGACGATTACCTTCGGGGCTTAGTTTGATGACCGAACCAACCCAGTTTTCACCCAATCCTGCCGAATCGGCTCCTGCCGCCGAGGCTTCGACGCCAGCGTCCGGCAAGCGGGGCGGCAACGCCCGTCAGCTCCTGGGCATGAAGGGGGCCGAGCCGGGGGAAACCTCCATCTGGAAAATTCGCCTCCAGCTCATGAAGCCGATCACCTGGATTCCCCTGATCTGGGGGGTGGTTTGCGGGGCGGCCTCTTCTGGCAACTACACCTGGACGCTGGAAAATGTGCTGGTGGCGGCGGCCTGTATGCTGCTGTCGGGGCCACTGCTGGCCGGGTACACCCAAACCCTCAACGACTTTTACGATCGCGAAATCGACGCCATCAACGAGCCATACCGCCCCATTCCCTCCGGGGCGATCTCCATCCCCCAGGTGGTCACCCAAATTCTGGTGCTGCTGGTGGCGGGGCTGGGGCTGGCGGCGGCGCTGGACTGGTGGGCGGGGAACGAGTTTCCCATGATTACGGCGATCGCCATTGGTGGATCCTTCCTTTCCTACATCTACTCCGCCCCGCCCCTGAAGCTCAAGAAAAACGGCTGGCTGGGCAACTATGCCCTGGGGGCCAGCTACATCGCCCTGCCCTGGTGGGCGGGTCATGCCCTGTTTGGCACCCTCAACTGGACGATTGCCGTTCTCACCCTGTTCTACAGTCTGGCGGGGCTGGGGATTGCCGTGGTGAATGACTTTAAGAGCGTGGAGGGCGATCGCCAGCTCGGTCTCCAGTCGCTGCCCGTGATGTTTGGCATTACCACCGCCGCCTGGATCTGCGTGCTGATGATCGATATCTTCCAGGCGGGGGTTGCTGCTTACCTGATGTCCATTCATCAGAACCTTTACGCCACCCTCTTGATTTTGCTGATTATCCCTCAAATTACTTTTCAGGACATGTATTTCCTGCGCGCCCCCCTGGAAAATGATGTGAAATACCAGGCCAGTGCCCAGCCATTTCTCGTCTTTGGGATGCTGGTCACGGGGTTAGCCCTCGGCCATGCGGGTGTCTAAGTTCAGATAAATTCAGAGCTGTCGGGAATTCTGCAGCGAATTTCTCGGTTTAGACCCGGAAGCGGACATGCGAATTCCACACTCATGCATTAGACTTTTCCTTGGGATCATCCTTCGGGTATTTTTATAGCGTGTAGAAAACCTTTGGAGAGTGGTGACACTGCGCTGTGGCACTGGCTGGCGAACCTGAGGTCTGGTCTGGTAAACGTTCAGTTCACGATCGACGACGTAGGGGAAAACGGTGACAGACTTTTTTACTCGGCTCAAGGCCATCTCAAACTTGCGTGATGATTCGAAAGGGGCTGATGCCATGACAGACCAGGGTTCGATCCATCCCGCCTCTGAGGCCACCGAGCATCCATCCTATGCGGCCCAAAGCACCCAGCCAACTGCGCCCGAAACGAATGGGGCATCCCCCACCGCGATCGATCCCCCTGTGCCCCCCACGGCTCCTGCTGCCGCTGTCAAGCCTCGAAGACGGCGTCGCCCGCCCCGCTTTCCGCTTTACCAACGCTGGTGGATGTGGCTGCTTGTTGGCCTGGGGGCTACCGCTGGGGGAACTGCGTTTGCCGCCATTCGAGCCGTGCAGGTGATTCAGGCTGAGCTGCCCGACACCGGCGACGTGCTCACCTTTGTGCGAGATGGCACCCTGACGATCAAAGCCAGCGATGGCACCATCCTGCAGCAAAAGGGGCCTGCCACCCGCGAAGCCCTCACCTACGACGAAATTCCCCGGCAGTTGGTAGAAGCATTTATCGCGGCTGAAGACGAAAAGTTTTATGCCCATGACGGCATTGACTACCAGGCAATCCTCCGAGCCGTTTATGCCAACCTGCGGGCTGGGGACCTGGTGGAAGGCGGCAGCACCATCACCCAGCAGCTTGCCCGCATTGTTTTCTTAGATCAGTCGCGGACGATGGAGCGCAAGGTGCGGGAGGCGCTGCTGGCCCGCAAGATTGAAGAAAACCTGGACAAACAAAAAATCCTGGAGCGCTACCTGAACCTGGTTTATCTGGGGTCGGGGGCTTATGGCGTGGCTGATGCCGCCTGGATTTACTTCTCTAAGTCGGTGGACGACCTGACCCTTTCAGAAATCGCCATGATTGCTGGGCTGGCCCCAGCCCCGAGTGCCTATTCGCCTCTGGTCAACCTGGATGCCGCCCGTCGCCGCCGCGACCTGACTTTGCAGCGCATGGTCACCGCCGGATTCATCACCCCAGGGGAAATGGCAGAAGTGATTGATACGCCGCTGGAGCTTTCCCCCAGCCTGCCCCGTAACTTCCACAGCACAACGCCCTACTTCACGTCGTACATTCAAGAGCAACTGCCCAACTATATCTCTGCCGAGGAATTGGAGCGGGGCGGGCTGACGGTGGAAACCACCCTCAACCCCGAATGGCAGCGCATTGCTGAAGAAACCGTGCAGCAGGCCCTCACTGACTACAGTCAGTGGCAAAACTTCAGGCAGGCAGCCCTGGTAACGGTGGAGCCAAAAACAGGGGCAATTCGGGCCATGGTGGGGGGCACTGACTTCAGCGAAAGCCAGTTTAACCGGGTAACCCAGGCCCAGCGGCAACCGGGATCGACCTTCAAGACGTTTGTCTATTCAACGGCGATCGCCGCAGGCTTTTCTCCCTATAAAGACTACGTCGATGCCAAGCTCTCGGTGGACGGCTACGAGCCAGAAAACTACGGGAAGCGCTACCGGGGCACGGTTTCAATGCGGGATGCCCTGGTGTCCTCTATCAACGTGGTCGCCGTGAAAACCCTGATTGACGTGGGGTTTGACCCAGTTATTAACCTGGCCCAGCAGATGGGCATTCGCTCCGAACTGCTGCCCACCTACTCCCTGGCCCTGGGCACCTCCGAGGTAAACCTGCTGGAGATCACCAATGCCTACGGCACCCTGGCCAACCGGGGGAACTTTGTCGAAGCCCACGGCATTGTGCGGGTTTTGAACCGCTATGATGAGGTGATTTACGAAGCCGACTTTGCCCCTAAGCGTGCCCTGGACGAAACCAGCAGCGACATTGTCAACTGGATGCTCCAGGGGGTAGTGCAATCGGGCACGGGCGGCAATGCCGGGTTGGGCGATCGCCAGGTGGCTGGAAAGACGGGCACCTCCGAGGAGCGCCGAGATCTCTGGTTCATCGGCTACATTCCCCAACTGGTGACGGGTGTGTGGCTGGGCAATGACGACAATGAACCCACCTGGGGGGCCAGCAGCACGGCGGCGGCGGTCTGGCGCAACTTCATGTCCCAGATTGTGGCCGACATGCAGCCTGAATATTTCGCAGAGCTGCCCCAGCTGAATAATCGGGAGGCCACGATTACCGCTGAACCCGTGAAGCCCGGTAAGGTGCAGACCGCCAGCGCTGGCAGTCAGGAATCAGCCCCGGAGCGATCGCGCTCCTACTCCCGCTCGTCTGCTCCGGCCCCCGATAACCCTGAACCTGCCCCAGCCAGTGAGCCAAGCCCCAGCCCGTCTCGGCAGCGCTCTGCCCCAGCGGTAGATGCAGGGGGTGGCGATCGCTCTGCACCGGAAGCGGCAGACACACCCGATAACAGCAACCCCGCCCCCAATCCGGGCAACACCGGAGGAAACGACGACGGTGGCACTGCCCCTGTGGTAGACGATGCTCCGGCTCCTCAGCCCGTGGCTGCCCCTGAACCCGCCCCACCCCTCGTGCCCCTGCCACCACCGCCTGCGCCGCCCATTCCGCGAGTTCAGCCCATTTCCCCTAGTGCCAATCCCATTCCCCTGCCCGCCGAATCGGTGCCGTCTGACGCCGGGGGCGAGTAGGAATTATCCCGCCCCTGTCAGAGTTGCTGTGGGCGATCGCCCCAGTTCAGTGACATAGGCTTTGCCTCGCTGGGGGTTGCCCCAAATGACCTGCTCCTGCTTGTAAATGGCCATCCCCGGCATCGCCCCCTTGGGCTTATAGACGTGTCTGGGTTCGGTGTAGACTACTGGCACCTGGTCGCCCTGGCGGGCACGGCTGTAGTGGGCGGCAATATCGGCAGTAACCTGCAGGTCGGCGTCGTCGGGCACCGCCCCTGGATTGAGCCGCAGTAGAACGTGGCTTCCCGGAATTTCCTGGGTATGGAACCACAGATCGTAGTCAGTGGCCACCCGAAAGGTGAGCCGGTCGTTTTGGCGGTTGTTGCGGCCCACGAGAATGTCGTAGCCGCCAGGGGACGGGTAGCGGTGAAAGTCTGTTTCTGCCTGGGCTTCGCTCCGTCGCTGCTCGGTGTCTTCCAGGTAGCCCTGCTGGATCAGCTCGTCGCGAATTTCCATCAGGGAGGTGAGGTCATCCGGCGTTTGGTAGTCGTCAAACTGGGCGATCGCCGCCTCTACCTGCTCCAGATAGTCAATTTCCGCCTGCACCGCCTCCAGCAAGGGGGTAATGGCCAGGCGCGATCGCTTCATCTTCTGGTGCCGCTTGTAGAGCGCCTGGGCGTTTTGCACCGCATTCTTGGTGGGGTCGAGGGAAATGGCCACCGGCTCCTCGGTGGCAAAGTCAGGCAGGGAAATGGTCGTCATCCCCGGCTGCCACTCGTGCAGATAGGCCATCAGCAGATCCGCCTGCTCTCGGTGGCGATCGGCCTGGTCAGACTGCTGGAGCCGCTGCTGGAAATCCTCAGCCTTGATGTACAGCTTTTTGAGGATGCTGGCCAGCTTCTGGCTGAGCTGGTGGCGGAGCTGGCTAAAGGTCTGCTGACTGAGCTGGTCGGTATAGTACTGGTTCACCAGATGCTGCACCGATTTAGCGGGTGCTACGGCCCCCCAGGGCAGCACGGTGTAGCCCTCTGGGAGCCAACCCGGCGTAAAGCGTTCGCTGTGGAGGATGTGCAGCCACTCGCGCCAGCGATCGTGGAGACGCTGCCAGTCTTTGGGGTCGAGATCGGCGGTGGACTGGTTGGGGTCAAGCCCGGCGGCGGTGGCCATCAGCCGGGTGAGCAGGGGGCTGAGTCCCCGGTAGTTGTTCAACAGGCTGCGCCAGAGGCGATCGGGCACCAGGCCGACCCGCTCCTGCCAGCGGTCAAACGGTTCTTCCAGGCTGGGAACCGGGTTGGTGAGGGACGGCGGCGGCTCGTAGGGCTGCCCGGTCTGGATCGCGCGCACACTGGACTGCTGGGAACCCACCTGGTGGGCCGCCGTCACCACCTGTTGCTGCTGGTTTGTGAGGATGACATTGCTGTACTTCCCCATAATTTCCACGTAGAGATGCCAGAGGGGCGGGTCACCGGGGCGACGGGCAAAGCGCAGATCCAGCGCCCGTTCCCAGGGGGCGATCGCCCCAATTTCCACCAGGGCCAGCCCGCCAATCTGGTGGCGCAACTGCTGGCTGAAGGTGAAGGTATCGGGGGTGCGGGGTGGGGGCGTACCAATGCACAGCCGGGCTGCCTGGACATGCCAGGAAATATCGAGCCAGCCCCGCCCCTCCAGGGTGCGCAGGGCCAGGGTAATGGTGTGGCGATCGCGCTGGTAGACCTGCTCTACGCGGGCGGGCAGCCAGTGCTGCCGCAAATCGGCACAAATGGCGGTCAGGGTTGTGAAGTCAACGGTTTGCAAAACGGAGGCGGGGGAAATGGTGGACAGTTTTGCGGGAAACGGGTTTGGCAGCGAGAGCGATCGCCCCGGCTGTCAAGATGGAAAATGATTTACGTGAATATGGGCAGCTTGAGGTTAATTTTTGCAGATAAGATTTTAGTATCAGCTAATTAATAGCAATCAGTGAAAATCAGTTGCTCTGCTCTCTTCCGTGCAGGCATTTCTATCGGTTAAGCGCTGCTTTGGGGTTATGCCCGTCGCCCTTGGTGTTTATTGGTCAGTTATTTTCTATTTTCTATGGATATTAAGTTGATTAACATTGGGTTTGGCAATATCGTATCTGCCAACCGGGTGATCGCCATTGTCAGCCCCGAATCAGCCCCCATCAAGCGTATCATCAGCGACGCCCGGACGCGAGGCGAACTGATTGACGCCACCTATGGCCGCCGCACCCGTGCTGTTATTATTACTGACTCTGGTCATATCGTCCTCTCTGCCATCCAGCCCGAAACCGTGGCCAATCGCTTTTTGGTGGGCAAAGAGCCATCTGCAGACAGCTAGCTCTGCCGGGAACCATTGACAGAGGAACCCTCGCAGGTTTAGTCTCTCAAAACCTCCCAAGATTCCTCAGTGAAATTGGGAACCCATGTCATGAAGCGGGATTAATGGAGGAACGGGGCTGCCATTTCTCCTAATTTTCCGGTCGGGATGGGTTATAGAAGATAGGCTAGTAAAAAGGTAGCCATAAATGAACAGGGCTATGGTGGGGTGCGCTCCTCGCCGGGGGGGCACCCCACCCGATTTATCTATGTCTAGACAATTAGCAAGATTGATCCACAAAAGCAAGTGACGGAACATGGGCATCGGCAAACTGATTGTGCTAACAGGTCCCAGCGGGGTTGGCAAAGGAACCCTCCTTCAGCAGTTGCTGCACCGCCATCCCAGTCTTAATCTTTCCATTTCAGCCACCACGCGATCGCCCCGCCCTGGTGAAGTCCATGGAGAACACTACTACTTTGTCAGCCGTGACGCCTTCGAACAAATGCTGCTCCACGATGACTTGCTCGAGTGGGCCGAGTTTGCCGGAAACTACTACGGCACCCCCCGCCGCCCCGTCGAGCAGAAAATTGCCGCTGGTAAATGGGTTGTCCTTGAAATTGAGCTGATTGGGGCACGGAAGATTCGACGGGTATTTCCCAGTGCCTTCCAGATCTTTGTGCTGCCCCCGTCGCTGGAAGAACTGGAACGCCGCCTGCGGGATCGGGGGCACGATTCAGAAGAGGCGATCGCCCGTCGGCTGGCCCGCGCAAAGACCGAAATCACCGCCGCCAACGAGTTCGACCTGCAGGTGGTCAATGATGATCTGGAAAAAGCACTCGCGCAAATCCAGGCCGCCCTGTTTTCCCCAGTCGAGTGTTAACCAGAATCTAAAATCCCAAATCCCAAATCCAGGTGAAGCAGCAGACCTACTACGACGTGCTTGGCGTCCATCGAGATGCAACGCTGGGGGAGATTAAGCGAGCTTACCGACGGTTAGCTCGGCGCTACCACCCTGATGTCAATCCGGGCGATCGCACTGCCCTGGAAGCCTTCCAGCAGGTTGCCCAGGCGTATCAGGTGCTGTCTGACCCGGATGCCCGTGCCCAGTACGACCGGCAAACCTTTCCCGCCGAAGGGGAGGGCACAACCAGCGAGACCTCCACTGCTGAGTCGCCCACCACGGCGACTGATTACTACCAGCAGGGGCTACGGCAGGTCCGCCAGGGGCAGTTTCAGGAGGCGATCGCCGCCTACACCCAGGCGATTCAGCTCCAGCCCAGCTTTGCCGACGCCCACAATCAACGCGGCTTTGCCCACTCCAAGCTGCAAAACTATTCGGCGGCCTTTGCCGACTTTGCCCGTGCCCTGGAGCTGGACGGTGACCTGAGTTCGGTTTACTACTACCGGGGGCTGACGCGCTTTCACCTGGGCTACGTCGAAGCCGCCATTGACGACTATTCCACGGCGATTCGCCTCGATCCCCACCACGGGCAGGCCTATTACTACCGGGGGCTGGCCCAGGCCGACCTGCGAGAGCGACAGGCGGCGATCGCCGACCTCCAGGAGGCCATTCGGCTCTTTTCCCTGGCTGGGGATCGAACCAGTGTGGCCGATGCGGAGGCGGTTTACCGTCGCCTCAAGCCTGCCGTCGCCCCCCAACGGTGGCTGCGGCGTCTGTGGAGCCATCCCATTACAGTTGTGCGGGTGATGGGTGGGTTTGCCCTCAACCCCATGGGAGGGCTGCTGCCCACTGTGGTTCGCCTGAATGAGGACGAGGCGATCGCCACGGGCATTACCTTTGCCCTGCTGTTCGATCTGTGTTTTGTGGTGGGGATGCGCCATCTCTGGCGGGCCTACGCTGATCTAGGGGCAGTGCCCCTCCTGCAGCTCGCGGCTTTGGGGCTGACTCCCGGCGCAGCGGTGTTTTTGCTCAGTCTGGGGGCAAGTGCGGCGCTAAAAGGCTCCGTCGATACAGCCAAAACCCTGTTTTTTGCAGGAGCTTCCCTGGTGCCGCTGGGGGCGATCGCCCTGGCGGTTGGATTCCTGCCCGTTCCCCTGGCGATCGCCGCTACCCTATGGTTGGGCAGCTATCTGGTGTTGACCCTCTACAGCGGCTGCAGTCAGCTTTTGAATTTTTCAGAAGGGCGCTCCGCCTTCCTCACTCCCTTGCTGCTGTGGATAATGCTGTTGCCGTTTTTGTTAGTGAACTAGTGGGTCATTGGGCACGGACATAGCCCTCATCCCCCAGCCCCTTCTCCCAAGTTGGGAGCAGGGGAGCCAGAGCTGCCTAATCGCTTCAAAGCCCCTCGCCCTTTTTGGGAGAGGGGTTTGGGGTGAGGGCGCAATGG
>JAYKGU010000168.1:0-35303 GCA_035285585.1 Synechococcales cyanobacterium | reverse complement strand
AGGTCAGCACAATTAAATTCAGGTTAGAAAACCGGGGGAGCGCCCCGGTTTTCTAACCTTCGTTTTTTAATGCAGTTCTACTTAGTGATTATTATCAATGATCTATCAGGGGACGGGGGGAAATTATGAGGTGCGGCTTTCCCAACCAGTGACGGGATTGGCGGAAATTGTTAAGACTTGTAACAAAGGACTCGCGCTACTTCAAGTCCTGGGAAAAGATGAACTTTTAAGCTCCCCGATTGGGAGCATCGAACACGGCCAGTTAGATCATCACGAGCAAACAAATATAAGGAGACATTACCTTGATTCATCTTGCACTGCTGCTTGCGGATGTTCCTCCTCCAACCCCCGGTTGGAGCCCTAAAATTGCTGCCATTATGATTGTCTGTAACATCCTGGCGATCGCCTTCGGCAGATTGACCATGGAAAAACCCAATGAGGGGCCAAAGCTACCCGCATCGGCCTTTTTTGGCGGCATGGGTCTTCCGGGGCTGCTGGCCACCACCAGCTTTGGGCATATCATCGGCGCGGGCGTCATTCTAGGACTCACGAATTTAGGGGTTATCTAATCCCTCCCGCAGGTTCTGCAAATCTGAAGCATTGATGGGGACAGGCCAACCGGTCTGCCCCATTTTGTGTTTGAATAGTTTCTTCTTGAATACCCATGAATCCAGGCTTACGCTAAAGAAAGCGTTCTCGACAGAATAAATGGCACCCGCCCGAAAACCCAAGAGAAAGATTTTATCGAGCTTGCGATCGCTCCTCTCGGCTGATGTGCTGGCTCCGCTGGCGGTGGGGCTGTTGGTTCTAGTGATTTGGGAGATGCTGGTGCGGGTTGCGGGCATTCCCCCCTACCTGCTGCCAGGCCCCATCCAGGTATTTCAGGCACTGGTTCAGGATTGGGGCGATCTCTTTCCGGCCCTGCTGATTACCCTGCAAATCATGCTGGCGGCCTTTGGAGCGGCGATCGCCTCCGGTTTGTTGATCGCCATCCTGTTTGCCCAGAGTAAGTGGATCGAGCGCAGTTTTTTCCCCTACGCGGTGGTGCTGCAAACGACACCGATTGTGGCGATCGCCCCACTGATCATCATCTGGCTGCGCAACAACACCTTCGCCGCTCTGGTGGTGTGCGCCTGGATTATTGCCCTGTTTCCAATCATTTCCAACACCACCATTGGCCTAAACAGCGCCGACCACCACTTGCTCGACCTGTTCAAACTCTACAAAGCCTCCCGCTGGCAAACCTTAATTTATCTGCGATTGCCCAGCGCCATGCCCTATTTTTTGGGCGGTTTGCGCATTAGCGGCGGACTGGCACTCATCGGGGCGGTGGTGGCAGAATTTGTGGCGGGCACAGGCGGGGCGCGATCGGGCATTGCCTACCAAATTCTCATCTCCAGCTATAATCTCCAGATTCCCCGCATGTTTGCCGCCCTGGCCATGACCACCTTGCTGGGGGTGCTGATTTTCGTGGCGCTGACCCTGCTGTCGGATTTTGCCCTGCGCCACTGGCACGAAAGCGCCATCAAACGGGAGAATTAGCGAGTTGCCTTTTCCCACTTTGCCACTGCATGGTTCCCGACGTTCCCCACTACTGGCTGCAAAACGCCCACGTTCCCACCTCTCTGCTCCGCCTCGATGCCCCCGATCTCCTCTCCGGCCCTTCGGACCCGCGCAGTACCCTGCTGGGGGATGAGCTGGCCTATGTGGATATTGAAATTGCGGATGGGCTAATCGGGGCTATCACCCCCGCCGGTCAGGGCGATCGCTCCGTTCCTGGCGTTGACCTGCGGCGTAAGCAGGTCTGGCCCTGCTTTGTAGACCTGCACACCCACCTGGACAAGGGCCACATTTGGGAGCGCACCCCCAACCCCGATCGCACCTTTGAGGGCGCACTCCAGGCGGTGCAGGCCGACAGTCAAAAATTTTGGCAGGCCGACGACGTGTATCGCCGCATGGAATTTGGCCTGAAGTGCAGCTATGCGCACGGCACCCACGCCATCCGCACCCATTTGGACTCTTTTGGCGAACAGGGCCGCATCAGTTTAGAGGTGTTCCAAACCCTGCAGCGGGAATGGGCCGATCGCATCACGCTACAGGCCGTGTCCCTGGTGGCTCTGGATTACTTCTTCACCCCCGCTGGAGAAACCCTGGCCGATGGGATCGCGGCAACCCAGGGCGGCTATCTGGGGGGAGTGACGTTTCCCAACCCCGATCTCGATGCCCAGCTCGACCGGGTAATGGCTCTGGCGCGCGATCGCCAGGTCGGGCTGGATTTTCACACCGACGAAAGCGGCGACGCCCGCCACCAGACCCTGCGCCAGATTGGCGAAGCCGTCCTGCGCAACCGGTTTGACGGACCGGTGGTCTGCGGCCACTGCTGTAGCCTGGCGGTACAGTCCCCCGATGAGGTGCAGCGAACCATTGAGGTGCTCAAGGCGGCCCGCATCGGCGTCGTCAGCCTGCCCCTCTGCAATCTGTATCTTCAGGATCGGCAGCAGCAGGCGTCCCAGACCTTTCAGCAAACCCGCCCCCCCTCCTCCCAGACCCTCCACACCGGACGCACCCCCCGCTGGCGCGGCGTCACCCTGCTCCACGAACTGCGAGAGAACGGCATTCCCGTGGCGATCGCCAGCGACAACTGCCGCGACCCCTTCCACGGCTTTGGCGACCACGACGCCCTGGAAGTATTCAACCTCTCTGTCCGCATCGGCCACCTGGACAACCCCTATGGCAACTGGCCCCGTGCCATCACCACCACCCCCGCCGATTTGATGCTCCTGCCCCAGATGGGCCGCATCGGCGGGGGCCTGCCTGCCGATTTGGTGATCTTCAACGGACGCACCTTTAGCGAAGTGCTGGCCCGCTCCCAGCGCGATCGCACCGTTCTGCGACGTGGTCGCGCTATTGACACCACCCTCCCCGACTACGCCGACCTCGACGACCTGATGGCCCGGTGACACTCCACCTCCTCCCAATCATCCAAAATCCAAAATCCAAAATCGCATCCCCCACCCCACCCCTGGGCATCCTAAACCTGATCTCTCCTGACTTCTTCAGCGACACCATGCGGCAGCCCACCCCCACCCTTCCCCTCCCCGGCACTCCGCCCCTGCCCACTTCCCTGGATCAGGTGCCCCTGCCCGATCCCCTACCGCCCCTGGTGATCACCGCCTTCACCCGCCCAGACTTGCTGACCCCCGTACTCGACGGCATTCGCCAGCAAACCCTGCTGCCGCCGCGCATGATTGCTTTTCTGGACGGTGCCCGCCACGAACGGGATGAGCCGCTGATTCAGGACTGTGTGGCGCTGCTGAACGGCTTTTCCACCACGGTGCCCGTTGAAATCGTGCGGCGATCGCGCAATTTAGGCTGCGACCAGAACGTCATCACCGGCTTCACGGAGGTTTTTCGCCACCACGAAGCTCTGGTTTATCTGGAAGACGACGACGTCCCCAACCCCCACTTTTTCGATCGCCTGTGCCGACTGCTGGCGGCCTATCAACCCCACCCCCAGGTTTGCTCGGTGAGCGCCTACGCCAACTTTCCAGAAGGGCTGGCCGATCAGATTGATACGGATTTTATGGTGTCACGGCGGGTTTTCTCCTGGGGGTTTGGCATCTGGCGCGATCGCTGGCAGTCCCTCGATCTGGCCAACCGACCTGGCCAGTTCAACCCCTTTGGCAGCTTCTACCAGATCCCCGCTACGGAACAGACCAAGCTCACGCTGGTCAACCAGTTCTGGCTGGAGCACAACCACAAAACCGACTGGGTGATTACCCTGACACTGGCGGCTTTCCACGCCAACCAGGTGCACATCACCCCACTGAAATCCTTTGTGAACAACATCGGCTTTGGCCACCCCCAATCGGAAACCTACCGCAAATCCTCCCCTGATTGGGTCAACGCCCACTATGACGCCGCTGTCCACCCTGACCTGCTCCCGCCCTCGCTGGAACTTCATCCCCAGATCCAGGCCCGACTGAGCGGCTGGGCGCTGGCTCGACACCTGGCTCAGGCCAGTGGTCTGTGGCTCCACCCCAGGGCGCTGTGGCATTTTTTGACCGCTTATCCCGACTGGCGCAGCCTGCCCCTGTGGCTGGGGCTGTTTCTGCGGCGATCGCCCCAATTGTGGATTCGCTGGCGCAGTGGGCGGTCGGTTTGAGGATTTTGGATTTGGGATTTGAGATTGGGGATTGGGGGGAGCTTGAGGATTTTGGATTTTGGATTTGAGGGGGAACTGTGAAGTTGAGCCATGTCCGGAAGCGTTTGCGATCGTCGCTGAAGTCCGTCTACCTGGATGTGGGCGGGGCGAATGATGCCGTCGTCCTGGCGGGAATGGGGCGGAGTGGCACCACCTGGCTGGCGGAATTGGTGAATGCGGATGGGCGCGATCGCATCGTGTTTGAACCGTTTTTTGCGGCTCGGGTACCGGAAGCGGCGGGGTTTGACTACCTGCAATACCTGCGACCGTCCCAGGACGCTCCGCTGCTGGTAGGTCAGGCCAGGGCGATTCTGGCGGGAAAGGTGCGCAATGCCTGGGTAGATCGGGACAATCAGGGATGGTTTTACCGGCATCGCATTATTAAAGATATTCGCTGCAACCTGATGCTGGCGTGGCTAAAGGCGATCGCCCCGGCCATTCCCATTGTGCTGATCGTGCGGCATCCCCTGGCGGTTACCGCTTCCTGGCTAAAGCTGGGCTGGGGAAAAGAGCTGGATGGCGATCGCACGGATGTGGACATCCTCACCGCCCAACCCGCTTTGTTTGAGGATTTCCCGGTGCTCGGAGACTTGCTCGACGCAATTGACCCGATGAGTCGCTTTGAGCAAATTCTATTTGAATGGTGTGTGCTGCACCTGGTGCCCTATCAGCAGTTTCAGGCCGGGGGTGCCCATCTGTTGTTTTATGAGAACCTGGTTTTACAGCCGGAAAGGGAGCTGCGATCGCTCTTTGAGTTCCTGCAAAAGCCTTTTGACTGGGGGAAGATGCAGTCCGTCGTGGGCAGCGCGTCAAGCACAAACTTTCTGAAGCGATCCTTCCGAGACGATCGAATGTCGCAACTCGATCGCTGGCAGGAGAGCTTTGACGCTGCCCAGCGCGATCGCGCCAGTCAAATTTTGGCCCGCTGCGGCCTGGACAGTTTCTATAATGAGGCGGGGCAGCCAGCGCAAATTCATGTATCAACTGGCCGGAGTTGATCTATACTTAGTAGGTTGTGACCAAAATTGGGCGATCGACGTCATGGCTGTTCCAAAGAAGAAAACCTCAAAATCTAAGCGCAGTATGCGCCGAGCCGTCTGGAGCCGCAAGGCTGCTCTGCAAGCTCAAAAAGCACTTTCCCTGGGTAAATCAGTCCTCACGGGCCGTTCCAACGGCTTCCTCTATCCGAGCGGTAACGACGAGGAAGAAGACGAGGAATAGGCAGATGCTGGAGTGGGCTGGCCTGCGTCTGGTCTTCCAGAATTCTTCAGCAGCGGATGGGCGCTAGCCCATCCGTTGTTTTTTGGTGGGCTGGGACTTCAGGCGCAAATCCATTCACCCATCCACCTGCTATGGCGTTACGCTTTCGCGTCAGGACATTCAAGAGGTGTGGAACCCCCGCGTCGCGGGGGTTCCACAATCAAACCTTAGCCCGTAGGGCTATAACCGCCAACGCCCGCAGCGATCGCCCGCTCGATGGCCTCCATCCGTCGCTTTTGGTCGCGGCTAATCTGGGGCAGGTTATTCCCCAGCCCTGGGGCATTCCAGCGCTGGGTATCCGGATCCAGGTAGGAACGCGTTCGCGCCCAGAGAATTGCATCCGTCCCGACCAGCCCTAACTGCTGAGCTTCCGCCAGCCGATCCACATAGCCACCCCGCTGCAGCGCCGCCAGTGGGGACTGATTGGCCAGGTCGATGCCGTTCAGCTCCTCGGCCAAACCCCAGGGAATGCTGGCCTTTGCCGCCCTTTGCCGCAGTTGGGCCGCCTGCTGCTGGAGCCGCACCAACTGCTTGGCGTCGGCCTCCTCTGGCGATGTCGCTCCGTGCTGGTAGGAGAAGGTGCCCAAATTCCAGACGCCATTGCCGGGGTCAACATGGCCACCATAGGCCGGGGTTCGCTGGCCATCAGGGGTGCGCGTTCCCTCGGCGCTGCCCACTGCCCGTGCCACCAGGGAGTCAGCCTCACCTGCAAACAAGTCGTCTAAAGTGTATGGGGCTGATGGGTTAGGGGAGTGGAACGGGGGCGAAACGGTACTTTCTGCCTGTGTTCTACTGGTCGGCGGCAGGGTGTCCGGTGGGGCGCTGACGGAGGGGGGCGGCAGGTCAAATGTAATGCCAGCGGTCATCACACCGGTCATAGACGGAGATTGGGGACTAGCCACTGGGAAGGTTGGCTCCGGGCCTGCTTCGAAGGCGATCGCCCGTGGAATCATTTCCCCCTGAACCTCTTGAAGCCATCTGCCCGGCACCTCCAGGCAGGCCATGAGTTGATACGTGAGGATCGCCAGCGCAGGATCGGGCAGGGCGGCGATCGCCACCAGGGTAATGAATATTCGCGTTAACCAGACGAAGGGGACAGGGTGAACATTTCTAGAAACCACCTGGGGCTTGCCTGTGCTGAAGAACAATAGTACATTTATATCATATTCGTTCCCATCTGCCAAAATCTAGACAACCCACCTCGCACCCATACCCATCACCCCCATCGGAGGTTTTTCCATGCGCCTCTCCCACATCAGCCCGATGCTCGAAGTCAATGACCTGGAGGAAACGGTTGCTTTCTACACCGACATCCTCGGCTGGGAACTAACGGGCACCTGGCCCGACACTGGATCAATGACCTGGGCCGAACTCACGGCGGGATCGGTTCGATTCATGTTCGTCACCCGCGACCCTGAAACCGCTGATCAACCCCTTGCCCTCACCGGGCAGATCTACCTTTATCCGGACAATATTGATCAGCTTTGGGAAACCCTGAAAACCAAAGCTGCGATCGCCTGGGAACTCCAGGCAACCGACTACGGAATGCGGGAGTTTGCCATCCGCGACTGCAATGGTTATTTACTGACCTTTGGCCAGGAAGTGGAGGCGTGAAAGCTAACCGGTGGGCTTGACCATCTGTCAAAATGCCGATAGATGCAAATTGACAGGGGGGCGATCGCCATGGAAACCTTCGGGCGAGCGTATGGGTACGCCATCGAGCATTTAGACCGGTTGCTGGCGGCGTTAGGTGAACATTTGCTGCTGGTAGCGGTGCCCCTGGCCATTGGGCTAGTGCTGGGGCTGCCCCTGGGGTTACTGAGTGCGCGATCGCGCATTGCCGCCACCGTGTTCATCAACGGGTTTAATGGCCTGCGGGTGATCCCCAGCATTGCCATCCTGTTTCTGGCCATTCCCTACTTTGGGCTGAGCTTTCAATCAGCGGCGATCGCCCTCACCCTGCTGGTATTGCCCCCCATTCTGGTCAGTACCGAGGTGGCGTTTCGCAGTGTTGCCCCCCCCGTTCGTGAGGCGGCGGTGGGGATGGGCATGTCGCCCTTTGAAGTGCTGCGCCAGGTTGAAGTGCCTCTGGCCCTACCGGTGATTATTGCAGGGATCAAAACGGCAACCGTCGAGGTGATCGCCAGCGCTACCCTGGCCGCCTTCATTGGTGCGGGCGGCCTGGGAGACTTTATCGTGCTGGGATTTGCTCAGTACGATCCGGCCATCCTCTTGGTGGGAGCAATTCCCGTCGCCCTGCTGGCTCTCCTTTCGGAGGTTAGCCTGGGTATCCTGCAGCAGCAGGTGCAACCCCCATCTCAGCAACCATAAAAGAAGCACGTTACAAAAATCACAAGCTTTCCGTAGGCTTGTTGGATTTAAATTAATCTTTCCGTAATATTATCCGTTAGGGTTGTAGCTGCGGAATGTTAATTTACTGTGTCGAAACAATATTGCTGTGAGTGACCATCAATGTGAGAACTCGCTGGATGCCTTTCTCGTCTACTGTCGGTCAACCCAACCCCAGGAACCAAAAGACATCCAACGTTTTTTTGAGGGCGTAATTTGCTTCCCCTACGACAAAGAGCTGCTGCTGCAGGCCTATTTGTTCTTCAATATCCAGGAGGTCTTTCCGTTTTGCACCGAGCTGCTGCTGTTTGAAAAGCCCCCATACGGGGAATATACCAACGTCGGCAAGTGTGACTTCGTCTATGGCACCAGGACAAACACGGTGCTGCTAATCGAAACCAAGTACATCGACACCGATGCCAGCGGTGATACCGAGCGGAAACGCCGAAATAAGCATCGAAACAAGGTATTTCAACAGGTTTTGACCTTACGGGAAACTTTTCAAGATTACTGGGGCTTGACAGCCGACCAGGTGGCCTGCGCGGTTTTTACCACCGACACCAAACTAGACAAGCGAGGAGAAAATCGAAACGTTATCACCCACGCCATCTCTACCCAGGATCTGGCGCGATGGCAGCAGCAGCAACGAGACAGCCTGTGGAACTAAAACTTGCGGGTGTTTCTACAGCGCCCAAAGTCGGGGGTGGCAGGGTTGCCGCTGCAGCAAACTCAGGCGGGCTAAGTCCCACACGGCAGTAAACCACTGTCTGGCTTCCCGCGTGGAGTGGCCCCGGTAGCGACAGAGCATTCCCTGCTGCAGACGCGTCAGGCCACAGTCCCCCTGAATTGCCAGGGTCTGGATCTGCGATCGCGCCTCATCCACCAACCGCTGTGGCACCCCTGCCCCAACTACGGCAAAGCTGCCAATCACCGGACATCCCGCCAGACCGTGGGCACTGGTGAGCACGTCACTACCCCCAACCACCCGCTGCGGATCAATCCATAGGGGACGGCCCTGCTGCCAGATTTCCAGGTGCGATCGCCACTCGCCCCGCTGAAACCGTTCGCCCCGTGCGCTGCGCCCTAAGCGAATGAGGTCCCATCCCAGCCAGATAGCCCCTTCTCCCAACTCCACCCGCACGCCCTGGCGAAACCGCGCCCCCTCAAATACAATCACCTCCTGCGGCAACCATTCCAGGCATGCCCCGGCTTCGACGGTGAGGGAAACTTGCTGCTCAGCAGTCCCGCCTGTGCTTCGATAAACCTTGGTGGCGGCTGGGGTGGTGACGACCGCCTGGGCCTGGGGATGGAGGCGCAGGGACATGGACAGGCGATCGCCCTCAGCAATTCCCCCCGCCGTGTGCAGCATGGCGGCATGACAGACCCCTCCTGGCTCTGGATAGAAGGGCCGCTGGATCTTTAAGGGAGCCTGGGCATAGCGGTGGCTGAGCTGGGTCTTCATGCGATCGGCGACAAACTCAAGCTGAAGCTGCCCATGCCAGCGAGAGGGGACGGGTGACGGCGACATGGAGTCTGACTCTGGGGATTTGAGCATCATTTGAACAAACTTAATAATATTAACCGATGGTTAACCCCCCAGATCCCTGCTGGCCTGGCCTCCAGTGGGGGGCGCAAACTGCTTTAGAATCAGGAATGCAGGTTTATTAGCGAAATGGAGATACCCTATGTCCGGCGAAATTTTTAACGCAGCCGTTTTATCGTTCACGCTCATTTTGGTTGGGCTGGCCCTGGGCTTTCTGCTGCTGCGCCTCCAGGGCAGCGAAGAGTAGGCGTACGACTTCGGTAATGTTTCGAAAACGCGATCCGTTCTTTTCTGATAAAATCTTAGGAAAAGTTAACGTACACACCTGAGTCCCTCATGAAACTATTGATTGTCGGTGCAACTGGTACCTTAGGCAGACAAGTCGCCCGCCGCGCGTTGGATGAAGGACATCAGGTTCGCTGTATAGTTCGCAGTCTTCGCAAAGCCTCTTTTCTAAAGGAGTGGGGGGCGGAGCTGATTGGCGGAGATTTATGTCTGCCCGATACGCTCCCCCCGGCTCTGGATGGAGTTGATGCCGTAATCGATGCCTCCACAGCCCGCGCCACCGATTCTCTGGGCATCCGCGATGTCGACTGGACAGGGAAGGTGAATCTGATTCAGGCGGCGATCGCGGCCCAGGTCAAGCGATTCATCTTTTTCTCGATTCTGGATGCCGAAAAATATCCAAACGTGCCGCTGATGGACATCAAGCGCTGCACTGAGGTGTTTCTCGAAAATTCGGGCCTGGATTACACCATTTTGCGCCCCTGTGGATTTCTCCAGGGGCTGATTGGCCAGTATGCTATTCCCATTCTGGAAGGTCAGGCGGTTTGGGTGATGGGCGACACCTCCCCCACGGCGTACATGGACACCCAGGATATCGCCAGGTTTGCGGTGCGATCGCTCGATGTCCCTGAAACCATCGGCCATACCTACCCCGTGGTGGGCAATCGCGCCTGGGGAGCCTACGAAATTATTCGCCTTTGCGAACGTCTCTCAGGCCGGGAGGCCAAGGTGACGCGGATGCCCGGTGGTCTGCTGCGAGCCATTCGCCGACTGGCTCTGTTCTTCCAGTGGACTATTAACGTCGCCGATCGCCTGGCCTTCATGGAGGTGGTGGCATCTGGTAAGCCCCTCACCGCTGACATGGCCCACACCTATGAGGCCTTTGGCATTGACCCCCAGGAAACCACTACCCTCGAAGGGTACATGAAAGAGTATTTCGACCGCATCTTAAAGAAGCTGCGGGAGATCGACTACGAAAAGCAAAAGGCCAAGAAAAAGAAGAAAACCCCTTTCAAGTCTCAGGTCTAGCCAGAGGCAGGGGATTTGCTCACCCTCCTGTTCATTCGCCATGCCGAGTCTGTGGGTAACCAGCAGGGACAAATGGAAGGCCACGGCCAGTCTCCCCTGACTTCCCACGGCCTCTGGCAGGCTCGCCAGCTCGCCCAGCGGCTTACCAGGGATTTCTTGCCTCCCACGCATATCTATGTGAGTCCTCTGCGTCGGGCGGTTGAAACCCTGGATATTTTGCTGGAAGGCCAGACGCTGGCTGCTCTGGTAAAATGCGACGACGCCCTGAAGGAATTTCAGAACGGCATTTTTCAGGGGTTGACCTGGGCCGAGGCGATGAGCCGCTACCCCGACCTGTGCCACCGCCTGGAAACCAGCGACAATTGGATGCCCATTCCCCAGGCTGAGACGCCTGCCGAGGGACGCGATCGCGCCCACCGCTTTATCCACCGGCTTCTCAGTCAACACGGCAACGGTGATACCGTTTGGGTGATTAGCCATAGCTGGATTCTGTATCACCTGGTGTCTGAACTTTTGGGGTGCGATCGCACCTGGCAGTTGCCCATTGACCATACGGCGATCTTCGAGTTCAGGGTTGATCAGGCTCGCTGGCAGGACCCTCAAAATCACCGCTGGGTGAGTACCGGGTGGCAAATTCGGCGGTTTAACGACTGCCAGCACCTGAATGCAGCCACCACTCAATCAGCAGCAACCCCACCAGATGGCCCGGATAAAACAGATAAAACCAGCGCGCCCGCTGACCCCGCTCCAGATTAGCAGCCCAGACAAATAGAGGTGCAAACACTGCAAACAACTGAACGGAGCTACTATCCTGCAGGATGACCACATAGAGAAGATGTAGCCCCAGCCACAGGCCCCACCAGACGGGCCGCAAAGGGAGGGCTGCCATCAGCAGCACCGTGATCACGCCATAGCTGCCAGCGTCCATGGGAATTAGCGACGAAATCAGAATGGCGATCGCCCAGATCAAATACCGATAAGTGGGAAAATTTTTGCCCAGGCGAATTGCCAGGAGTCCAATCAGCAGGGTGAACAGTACATTGAGCTGCTCGGTGTCAAATAGCCACCGGTAGACGGGTTGGGTGACGATGCCAAAGAGGAACAACCGGCCTGCATATTTGCCAATGCTACGGGTATGGCTTTCGCCCTGGGCAATCAACCAGGCAAATAGGGGAAAGCTGAGCCGACCCACCGCTCGAAACGCAAGAATTTGCGGGAAAAACACCGCACCAATGTGATCGACCAGCATAAAGGCCGCTGCTAAAAGCTTGATCTGGTAGTTGTTTAACGGCACTGCTTTACGAAAATTCTGATGAATAAATGGGGGTATATGGCATAATGTGTAACAGTACGTAACAGTCGATTAAGGTTTCGTCGTGTCTGCTACGATCTGTCGGCTCACTTTTAGGCGTGATCGCCGAGCCGCCATTACTGAGTTGCCATCGTTAGAATTGCGACCATTATGAGTACTGAGGCACCTGATTCCAACAATCTAGAGAGCCTGTCGGCAGACGTGGCAGAGTCCACCCCACCTGCGGCACCTCCCGATCCGAAGCAGCTCGACCGCTATGAGTGTCGCGCTTGCGGATACGTTTACGAGCCGAACAAGGGAGACGGCAACCGCATTCCCCCCGGAACGCCGTTTGAAGACCTGACCATTGCATGGCGATGCCCCGTTTGTTCTGCTCCAAAGCGTCAGTTTAACAATATTGGGCCAGTTGGCAATCCGTCCGGGTTCAGAGAAAACCTGGGGTATGGCCTGGGCGTCAACACCCTCACCCCCGGCCAGAAAAACATTTTGATTTTTGGTGGGTTGATTCTTGGATTTCTTTTCTTCCTTAGCCTCTATGGGCTGAACTAGGATTGCGTCAGTTTCAATGTTTATTGGCGTTATGTTTATTGGCGGACGATGATGTCGTTTTTACTTAAATCCTTTACGCAATTATTTCAGTCGCTTCGGCAAGTTTTGATGCTGGCGGCGGTTGTAATTCTCTGCAGCGGTTGCTCCCAGCTTTACCTTGGGTCCTTACCTGATAATCCCTGGCAGATGATGACCCTGCCTACGGATACTACGGTGCTCGATATTGACTTTACGGGCGATCGCCAGCACGGTTGGATGGTGGGCAAAAACTCGACCCTACTGGAAACCAAAGATGGCGGCAACACATGGGAAGTGCGGCGGGTCGACCTGGGGGACGATCGTATCCACAACTTCACCTCTGTTAGCTTTGCTGGTGACGAGGGTTGGGTAGTCGGCGAGCCTAGCGTCATGCTCCACACCGAGGATGGTGGTCAGTCGTGGGCACAGATTTCCCTGAGTGAGAAATTACCCGGGACGACTCGCACCATCACCGCTTTGGGGCCACAGTCTGCCGAGATGACCACCGATGTTGGCGCGATTTACCAAACTCAGAATGGCGGCAAAAGCTGGCAGGCGATGGTAGAAGAGGCGGTGGGTATCTATCGCAATATTTCGCGATCGCCCGATGGCCAGTACGTCACCGTTTCGGCCCGTGGAAACTTCTACTCCACCTGGAAGCCGGGTCAGAGTTCCTGGGAGCAGCACAACCGCAACAGCTCGCGCCGCCTGCAAAATATGGGCTTTGGCACCGATGGACAACTCTGGCTGCTGGCCAGGGGCGGTGTCGTGCAGTTTAGCGATCCGCAAGACTTTGATGCCTGGAATGAAGAAGTTGCCCCTGAGTTTGCCACCAGCTGGGGGCTGCTGGATCTGGCCTATCGCACCCCCGAAGAGATCTGGGTGGCGGGCGGCAGTGGCAATCTACTGTGCAGCACCGATGGCGGCAAAACCTGGCTCAAAGATCGGGAGGTGGAAAACGTGCCCTCAAACCTTTACAAGATTGTGTTCTTCAGTCCTGAGCAGGGCTTTATTTTGGGGCAAGGCAATACATTCCTGAAGTACGCAGGAGGAACGGAGGCAGCTTAGGAGATTTTTGAGTTGTAGGGATTTCCCCACTCTCGTATCATAGATGATAGGCATTTTCCATTAACGCTATGGGAGGAGATTAGATGGCTGGCACCACAGGTGAGCGTCCATTTGGAGATATTATTACCAGCATTCGTTACTGGGTCATTCACAGCATTACCATTCCCGCTCTGTTCATTGCCGGTTGGCTGTTTGTCAGCACGGGTCTGGCCTATGACGCATTTGGCACCCCGCGTCCCAATGAGTACTACACCCAAGATCGTCAAGAGCTACCCATCATTTCTGATCGGTACGACGCTAACCAGCAAATTCAAGAATTTTCTGGGAAGTAGTGGCTTGAATTCGCGTTTGACCCATGTTGTTTTGAGAAAAGTCTGAGTCAGCTATGACAAGTAACACCCCTAACGAACCCATTTCTTATCCAATTTTTACCGTGCGATGGCTCGCAGTTCACACCCTGGCAGTGCCTACGGTGTTTTTCCTGGGGGCGATCGCCGCAATGCAGTTTATTCAACGCTAAGCAATCACCATGGCACTTGACAGAAACCAAAACCCCAATAAGCAGCCCGTCGAGCTAAACAGAACGTCCCTCTATCTGGGCCTGCTTCTGGTATTTGTTCTGGGCATTCTTTTCTCTAGCTACTTCTTCAACTAAGCTGGCTACAGCGCAGATTTATCAATAGCATTTAGGAGGCAAAAAACGTGACTCAAAGCGGTAGAATTCCCCTCTGGATTGTGGCAACTGTTGCCGGTTTAGGTGTTTTGGCAGTGGTTGGGCTGTTCTTCTACGGTGCTTACGCTGGTCTAGGATCTTCCATCTAAGCCAATTTTTTCCAAAAATGTACGGTTCCTCCGTGGGAGGGGCCGTATTTTTTTTGTTGTATTGACAGTCCCAGCAGCAGGCTTATGAAACGTTCCCTTCTTTTGCACCTGGTGGTCGCAGCACTATTGGCGGGTGGGCTGGCCTTTTCTGGAGAAATCGGCCATGCCCAGGACGTTCAGGTATTGCGGCAGGAGATTCATCCATTACAGCAGGAAGTGGTTGACCAACTGAACGACGCCACGGCCACCCTGGAGCGGGAAGGCTACACCCAGGTCAACCAGTACATCGACCCCGATGGTTTGGGAGAAACGCAGTCACACCGCTGGAGCGTCGCCCTGGAGCCGGGGATGGAGCACGTGATTACGGCGGTTTGTGACCCGGAATGCGGCAACCTCGACCTGGTGCTGTACGAAAACGGCGTGCCCATTGACGAAGATACGGAGCAGGGAGCCTATCCCACCCTGGTGGGCGTACCGGGCGAGCACACCTATGATCTGGAGATCATCATGCATCAGTGCGATCGCCCCCCTTGTTCCTACGGCTACACCATCTTTCGGAAAGATTGAGCATCACCCAATGCTGAATTCGTAGCCCGACTGACCCACCGCCAGCCGCACCACATTTGCCGGAACGACGCCCCCCGGTGGCGGCATGAACATTCCCCCGTTGGTCACCGCGTAAATGCAGGTTTGATCGGCTGGCTGACGACCAAAGGCGATCGCCGTACTGCCGATCACCCCCTGCTCCGCCTGGGCCAGAACGGTGGTGTGGCCCTCTGGCGTGATCCGCAGGACGCTGTTGTAGATATGGGTAGCGGCATAAAGATTGCCTGCGGCATCGAAGGCAAAGTCATCGATATTGGTGGGGGAGACAAAAATTTCCGGCTCCCCCGCCCGGTTACCCGCCGTGATCGGAATTTTCAGAAGCAGCATTTTCTCCGTGTTGGAGACGTAGAGCGTGTCACCAAACCGCTTAATGCCATTCGCTGCAGGTAGGGGACTTTCCTCACTGCTGCGGGCCAGCAGGGGATGCTCCAGCCAGAGAGAGACCTGGCGGGTGGGCCAGTCAAAGTGCCAGATGCAGCCCCGGTAGGAGTCGGCAGTGACGTACTGAGGTTTTTCAAAATGGGCACTCAAAGGCGTAATGCCGTTGAGAAATTGGGCGTCGGGCAGGGTGGCCAGGGTGTTCACTGAACCGTCGGCGCTAACGGATAGGAGAACGGAAGTGCCTTCGGCATTCCAACCTGTAAGAATCAGGCTGTTATCGGGAGCCACGGCAATACCGGTGAATTTGCCGTCAAAGCTGGTTAACACTGAGGAGTCGCCTGCGGGCGTGATGCACAAAATTTGCCCCGCTTCGTGGCTGGTGACGAACAGGGTGCCATCGGGGGCGATCGCCAGATTCTCTAAAAATGTGTAGGTCGGAAATGAAGCAACGATCTGATGGGCTGCTAACTCAACGGGCGCGTTGGCATAGATTGCCGGTAATGTCAGGGTTTCGCTCATGGTTATGCTGCCTAATAAACCACTTCAATATCGGTCTGGGGGTGGGCAAAAAGTTTCCAGTACTCCTCAGCGATCGCCGTCGGATTGTATTTCGGGTCGGCCTCATCCACGGTGCCGCAGATGGTAATGGTGCCCACCTTGATGCCCTGGGGCTGCAGGGCCGTAGCCAGGGAATAGGCCAGGCTCCGCAACCCGGCTTTGCCGATGGCCAGGGAGGCAAAATCTGGGTGGGGCTGGAGGGCAAAGCCTCCCCCCGTCAACAGGATGGTGCCTTGAGCTGCGGTCTGCATTCCCGGCAACACCGCCTGCACGGCTACCAGAGCGCCCGCCACATTGGCCTGAAAATCGCTCACCAGAGATTCAAACGAGGTCTCCAAAACGTTTTCCATCCGGGGAATGGCGACGTTGTACACCAGAACCTGCGGACTGCCCATCTGCTCGGCGATCGCCGCCAGAGCCGCCCGAATCCCTTGAGGATCGCCGCCATCGGCAACGAAGCCGTGAGCTGTCAAGCCTTCCCCTTGGAGGGTGGCCTGATATTCCTGGAGCTTGGCCTCGCTGCGGGCCATCATGGCGATCGCAAATCCCTCTTTGCCGAACCGACGGGCGATCGCCATCGCGTTCCCCGCCCCCATGCCCACAATCACCAATACCTGTCCCATTTTTCACCTCTCAAGCAACTTTTGGTAAACAAAAATTAACAATGATTTGACGATAGATGGAAAATAAATATTAATCAAATCGATTATTGGGATGCTGACTATCAATGACATCGATTTCGCTCGCGTCCATTGACCTGAATCTGCTGGTGGCCTTTGAGGCCATCTTTGAAACCGGCAGCGTCACCGCCGCCGCCGCACAGGTCCACATCGGCCAGCCCGCCATGAGTGCGGCTTTGGGCAGACTGCGATCGCTGTTCGACGACGACCTGTTTATCCGCATCGGGCGCGACATGAAGCCCACGGCCAAGGCGCTGGAAATCGCCCCCGGCATTACCGCTGCCCTCCAGCAAATTCGCCTCACCCTCCAGTCCAGTCAGCAGTTTGATCCGGCGATCGCCCATCAGGCTTTTATCATTGGCTGCACCGACTACGCCAGCACGGTGATTACCCCCACCCTCCTGCAGGTTTGCCGCCAGCGGGCACCGGGCATCGACCTGCGGCTGATTAGCTACGAAAAAAGTCAAATCAGCGCCCTGCTGGAGCAGCCTACCCTGGCGGTGATCCTGGGCAGCGGCTTCCACGACCTGCCTCCGCATATTTTGCAAAAGCCCCTCATGGCGGAACGGTTCGTCGGCATCTGTCGCCGGAACCATCCCGCCATCCGCGACGGCAGCCTCACCCTGGAGCAGTTTGTAGAACTGCCCCACGCCCTGTTTACCCTGCGGCGGGACGAGGTCGGCGTCATTGATCGCGCCCTGGCCAAACAGACTCTCAGGCGGCGCATCGTGCTCACCACCCCCTACTGGCTAACATTGCCCGCCATCATTGCCAACAGCGACCTTGTGGCGGCAGTGCCCACTCGCATGGCGCACCAGTTCACCACCCAGGGATTTGTAGATACGTTCGAGATTCCCCTGGCCCTTGACTCCTGGGCCATTTCCATGGTGTGGAGCCAGTTGACCGACCAGGCCCCCAACTGCATCTGGCTGCGGCAGGCGATTGAAGAGGTGTGCGCGGGAATTTAGACCTGCGGCAGTTCCGCCACAATCTGTTTGGAAATAAAGGGCAGCAAATCCACCTGGGAGCTGTGGCCTTCGGTGAACACCACCAGCAGGTAGGGCGACTGGTCGGGAATTTCCACATAGGCGGCGTCGTGGCGCACCTTGCTCGTCCAGCCCGCCTTTGACCAGAGGCGGGCCGTGGGCGGTAGCCCCTCCCCCAGGAATCCGCTGACCTGGTTTTCGGGATTTTTGGCCAGGGTCACCGGGTCGAGGCTGCGCTGCAAGAGGGCCATCATGGTTTGCGATCGCTCCCCACTCACCGCCACCCCGCCGATAATGCTATGGAGCAGCCGGGCCGTAGCCTCGGTAGTGAGCTGGTTGCGGTTGTCCAGGGTCTCCCCTAAGAAGATGCGCTCTCGTCCGTAGGGGCCATCGCACCAGGTTTTTTGGTTGACGTTAATCGTCGCTACTTCCTCCCACTGGAGGGACTGGTAGTAGCGGTTAACGATGTTGCGCTGGTGCTGCCAGGTGGCAAAGGGGCCGGGTGGCAGCTCTGGGCCGCTGGTGGTGCCGGACAGGTGATCCACCACCAGACTGGTGGCATCGTTGCTGGAGTCGATGATCATGTCCTGCACGGCCCGGTCTAGCTCCAGGGAGGGTAGGATCATTTCCTGCTCCAGCCATTCGTGAACGGCCACCAGGTAGAACAGCTTGACCACGCTGGCGGGATAGATGCACTCCACCCCCCGGTAGGAAAAACCCCGCACCGATCGCCCCCAAAACTCCGCCGGACTGAGCGCTCCCCCGGTGTTTACAAGCACAGGCGCATCATAGACAATCCAGGTCAGGGCAATCTGGTTGCGGGCAAGGCGAGGAAATTCGGCCCAGACCGCTTCGAGGACGCGATCGCCCGCCTGCTGCAAAGTCTCATCTCGATGGAAGAACGGCATAGGAATTGAATGGTGGAGCCAATTGGAGAGCTAATTTTGGAGCAACAATCACCTGGTTTAATGGGTTCTAATCCCTGGCCCAATCACCAGACTGATCGGGAGTTCGTCTGCCAGGCCGACCTGGACGTGTACGATTCCCCCGCACTGGAGCGGCTGGCCACCCAGGCGATCGCCGGACGACAATTGCGTATCTTAACATCCTCTCCGGTGTCCGATGGGATGACCTCCCCCGCTGCCATCCCGATTCGCCTGTGTGAAGATGGCTATCCGGGCTGGATTCCCGCCGCTGCCTGGGATGCCCTTGCCGTTGCTGAGGCTCCCTACCGGGCGATGGTGCTGGACGCTGGGGCGATCGCCCCCCTTCTGCCGGACGTAATTGCCTACACCCAGCGGGCCATGCAGCAACCCAACCACTACCTGTGGGGCGGCACCATTGGCCCCAACTTTGACTGCTCCGGCCTGATGCAGGCGGCGTTTCGCTCCGTGGGCGTCTGGATTCCCCGCGATGCTTACCAGCAGGCGGCATTTGTCCAGCCCGTGGCGATGGCGTCTCTCCAGCCGGGGGATCTGATCTTTTTTGGTACCCCTGAACGCATCACCCACGTTGGGTTATCCCTGGGTGACGGTCGCTATATCCACAGTTCGGGCAAGGCGATGGGGCGGAATGGCATCGGCATTGATCGGCTGTCGGGGGAGGGCGATCGCGTCAGTCAGGCTTACTATCAACAGTTGCGGGGCGCAGGCCGGGTGGTCTGCAGCTATCAGCCGCCTATTGATGAATAATCCGGTTAACCTCCGGCCACTGGCATCTTTCCTGCCCGGTGACGAACGCGCCACTTGCGGCTAGAATTCTGATAATTTGCCAATAAATTTGCTGAAGTTGCCTGAAGTTTGTTTAAACCTGTAGAAAAACCCATAGAAACCAATTAACAGTCTGAACCCGGTTCAACTTTTGGGGTGTCACAGGGCGATCGCCAGCCGCTGCCTCCTGACTCTGGTCATCAGAACCTCTGGCAGCCCAACCGGGTGGACGGCCCGTAAACTTGTCTAATTTCATCAATTCCGCCATTCATCGTCATTTACCTTAAGCCAAGGAAAACCAACTGCAACGGTCTAATCAGAATCTACCTGAATCACTGTGAGGAGTCTGTATCATGACGGCAATCCGCTGCCAATCGTCACACCCCGGTTCCATCCGTTCGTTCCTTCAGCTTCAGATGGTGCTGAAATTTGTGGAAGGCATTGGCTTGCCACGGAGCACCCCTCGCCCCCGCTGGCGTTCTGCCCTCCTGGGGCTGATCGCCTTCATCGGTCTACTGCTGCCCGCTGCGTCGGTGCGTGCCCTGGAGCTGCGGGTCGCCATTGAGGAGCAAACCAGCCAGATCCAGCTCGGCAGCTCCACCCAGGCAACCCTCAAAAATGGGGCTGGACAGGTGGTGGCCCAAATTCCAGCGGGGGGTGGCTTTGTTGCCCAGGCAACTGGGGGACAGGTGGTCGTTAGCCAGTGGCGCGACCAGCAGTTTTGGGTGGAACCCAGCGACAATGGCTACGTCTTCATCGACGACAAGTGGTATCGCGGTCGCACCCAGGTGGTGGCTACGGGCAGCGGTCTCACTGCCATTAACGTGGTTGACCTGGAGCACTACCTCTACAGCGTCGTCGGCAGCGAGATGCCCACCAACTGGCCCCTCGAAGCCCTCAAGGCCCAGGCCGTTACCGCCCGCACCTACGTCCTCTACAAGCGCCAGCGGGGCACCAATCCCCTGTTTGACGTGGGCGACACCACCACCTGGCAGGTCTATGGCGGCTTGGCCAAAGAAGCCTCCACCACCCAGGCCGCTGTCGAAGCCACCCGTGGGCAGGTGCTCACCCACAACGGCCAGCTCATTGAAGCGGTCTTCCACTCCTCCTCCGGTGGTCACACCGAGAATGTGGAGGATATCTGGTCAAGCCCCCGCCCCTACCTGCGCGGCGTGGTGGATTTTGACCAGGGCGCTCCCGTCTTCCAGTGGATGGAGCAGGTTTCCGCCGCCGACCTGCGCCAGAAAATTTCTGGAGTTGGCAATGTTCTATCCATGACGCCGGAGCAGACCACCCCCAGGGGCCGCATCGTCACCATGCGGGTCACAGGCGACACGGGTAGCCGGGTGATACGGGGCGACGAGCTGCGGCGGGCGTTAGGACTGCGCAGTACTCTGTTCACCGTCACGCCCCAGTTTGGCCGGGTGGCCAGTGCGGGCAATGTGGCCTCTGCGCCCACAGTTTTCTTCATCAGTGGTCGGGGGTTTGGTCACGGCGTGGGCATGAGCCAGTGGGGAGCCTACGGCATGGCAGCCCACGGCTATAACTATCAGCAAATTCTGGGCCATTACTATCAGGGGGTGGGGCTGTCGAACATCCAGGTGCAGTGATCCAGGCCGTTAGAGATTTTCAAGTTGTAGCAGGTAATCGGCTACAGCCTGATAAGCGGGCAGCGTCGTCGGATCATTCGCCGCGTTGCCTGCTACCGGATGGGAGGCAAATCGAGCAATGACCATATCGGCTTGCGGGTCGATATAGAGGGATTGGCCATGTACCCCTCTTGCCATAAATGCACCGTGTTCATCGTGGGTAATCCACCACATGCTGCGGTAGCTCCACCCCTCCAGCAGAGTGTATCCGGCATCTGCAAACGCCTGGCGATCGCCCCCCCTGCGAATGCTTTGAATTACCGCTTCCGGCACAACCTGCTGGTCGGCAACTTGACCGTTGTTTAATATCATCTGCCCGAAGCGAGCCATGTCACGCAATCCGGCATTTAAGCCTCCTCCTGCAAAGGGGGTTCCGATGGAATCGACTGTGAAATAAGCGTCCAGATCGGCACCAATTTTGCTCCAGAGTCTCTCCGATAAAACTTCTGTAATGGGTTTACCCGTGACCCGACTGATGAGCCAGCCGAGCACATCTGTGTTGACGGTTTTATACCCAAAACTGCGGCCATGTTCTCCCTGTTTTGCCACCGTTTGTAGGAATTCAAAATAAGTTCTTGGGCCAACATAATCTTCGGGTTTGGGGAGGGGATTACCCGCCGCCGCATGTTGCCAGACCTCAGCATTGGGATCGGCATAATCCTCGCTATAGTCCAGCCCTGTGGTCATATCAAGAACCTGGCGCACCGTCGCATCGCCAAAGGCGCTTTCAGCCAGTTCAGGAATGTAATCTTTAACCAGCCGATCTGCCTTTAGCTGATTCTCAGCAACCAGCATTTCTCCTAATAAACCTACAAAAGATTTCGTGAGGGACATGGCTGCATGACGGTTAGTTGGGGTGAGGCATCCGGAAAATTTTTCATAGACCACCTTGCCGTGGTGGAGAATGACAATGCCATCCGTAAAATTTGCTGCCAGCGACTGCTGCCAGGTCATTGGCTCAGTGGCTCCCCAGGGAAGGAATGTGAGCTGATCGATCTCGGCTAATTCCTCCTTTGCCAGGGGCATGGAAGTTGCCAGCCCACGGCTTACTGATTGGGTCGGCATGAGCTGCTGAAAGTGGCAAACGCTCCAGCGCATTTGTGGAAATTGAAAGTAAGTGCCGTCATCAAAGCGAATAACTTTGTCCGGGGGAGGTGGAGACCCCGTCATCCAACCCAATGTAATCGGATTAGACGTCTCCGATGTCCAGGCGACATCATCAGAGGCTGGCGTGTGATCTTGGGCTGTTGCCATGGGTGAGAGGTTCAAGACGGTAGCCAGTGAGCAAATCACTAAGAAAAGAGCCAGCAGGATTCTTTTCAGTTTCATATTGATATTAGCTACTTCATGGAGCTTACTCTTAATAAAGTAAGTCCAAACCTGGCAGGAAAGTAGCCTTGCTTAACAGAGCTGGCGCTGCTGCCTGCTGGTAAGTAGGTGGGCACAACTAAACGACGCTATGGTGGGGTGCACCCCACTATTTTTATTTATGGCCATGTACTTATGGATAGCAGCGCTTTCAACGCCAGCGCAGGGGCGAGTAACCATTTGGCCCCTAACGAATCCATACTCAGGTTCAGCAACGCCACAGAAACTGAATTGAAAGGGTTACTCCGGTAGAGAAATATCTGGCTCCCGATCCGGATAGACGCGATGCACTTCAAAGTTCTCAATGCTGCTTTCGAAGCGGTTGAAAATCACCCGCATTTCGTCATAGCCTTGAGCCGTGGAAGCGCCCCGTGGTTCCGGACAGGTGACCTGAAGCAGGGCCTGGAAGCCGCCGGTTTGCTCGTTGGTGTAAAACTGCTTGGTGCAGACCGGATTGATGAATCCCTCAAGGGCGAGCTGGTTGAGGGCGGCAATTCCCAGGGGGCTTTGCAAAATGTACTCCCACTGGGCGTCCGTTTCCTCGGCGGTCATGGCTCGCCACTGGGAAGACGAGTCGGTTTGGGCCTGGGCCAGCGAGGCAGAGGGTAAAGAGGGCGAGTCGATTCGGGCCTGAGACCGTGGAGCAGAAGAGACGGTGGCGATCGCCCCAGCGATCGCCCCAGCCACCAGCAAGCCACCGGCCAATCCCGCAACTTTTGTTTGAAGTTTGAACATGGTTGGTTTCCCTGATTGACGCGCCTAGATTATCGCGTCCACAGCCTTTTATTATCTTCAACTGGAGGCCCCATACCGGGTTCACTCGGCCTCTCCGTCTGCCGTCACACTGGCCCCTGTTCCAGTCTCCAGACTGGCTGTGGGTTCATCATCGGTGGAGGGCGCGGCGGTTTCCGGGGCAGCCACTGGGTTTTGCCCTTTTGCAGCCCGCATCTGGCGCAACAGGTTCAACTCCGCCTGGAAGTCCACATAATGGGGCAGCTTCAGGTGCTGGACAAAGCCCTGGGCCTCCACATTGTCGGAGTGGGAAAGGACAAACTCCTCATCCTGGGCGGGGCTTTGCACCTCCTCACCCAGTTCCTTCGCCCGCAGCGCCCGATCCACCAGGGCCATGGCCATCGCCTTACGCTCGTTGTAGCCAAAGGTCAGACCGTAGCCACGGGTGAACTGGGGGGGAATCTCTTTGCTGCCCTGGAACTGGTTGACCATCTGAACTTCGGTGACGGTGATGTCGGCGACCGCCACTTCAAACCCCAGTTCCTCTGGACAGATGATCACTTCCACCTCCCCCAGACGCACTTCCCCAGCAAAGGGATGGTTGTTACCGTAGCCCCGTTGGGTAGAGTAAGCCAGGCTCAGCAGAAAGCCCTCGTCTGCCCGAGCCAGGTTTTGCAGGCGGGCGTCGCGGTCGGCGGGAAATTTCAGGGGCTGGCGGGTGAGGTCGAAAGGGGCTGGGCCGGGGTGAGGTTTTGAGGCAGCTTCTGAACCAGCCTGGGCCTCCTCTGGAGTTGCTTTTTCTTCCTGGATGAGACCTTCCGCTCCCAGGGTGTCGAGGACGCGGGGCATGGCGTCGTCCGTGGAATTGGCCTCAGAGGCCACAAAGGTATTGTCTTCGGCGGCCAGCTTAAAATCCAGCAGCCGATGAATGTAGTCGAAGGTGGGGCCAAGCTGCTGCCCACCGGGGACGTCCTTAAAAATCGAGGAGATGCGCCGCAGAACGGCCATTTTGCTGGTGTCCAGCGGCTCGCTATAGTACAGGCGGGGCAGGGTGGTGCGGTAGGCCCGCAGCAAAAATACCGCCTCCACCACGTCGCCCCAGGATTGCTTAAGGGCCAGAGCCGCCAGGTCAGGGTCGTACAGGCTGCCCTCACACATCACCCGGTCAACAGCGAGCTGCAATTGCTGCTTGATCTGATCAAGGCTGAGTTCGGGGGTGGCTGGATCGCCCCGTCGCCAGGCTTTTAGCAGCGCCTCCGCATTACGAATGGCCTGTTCGCCCCCCTTGACTGCCACGTATGCCATGAAACCGCACTCCGTAAAACGTTGTTCAGCCTGTCGCGGGAATTTCCCTGAGCTTTATCCCGCAAAGATTTATCCTATGGTACAGGGGGAATGAACAGCCCTACCAGTTGACATCCTCCCCGGCCTGAAGGCACGGGGATTCCCAGTCTGACTGGACTAGCCAGCCTCCTGATGGGTAGACAGGTCAGTACGGCAGGGGGCTAGTTGGGATTGGACGGGCGGCTGGTGTCCATTGTGGAGGCGATCGCCCCTCCCTCTGCCACCAGGTCTACTACAAAGCTAATTCCATGTCTGCGAAAGCCCAGCGAATCGTAAAACTCATGGGCCTTGCTGAGGCGAAAGTTGGACGACAGGCTAATTTTGTAGCAGCCAAATTCCCGGCACCGATCCATCGCAAAGTGAATCATCTGCCGCCCCACCCCCCGCCGCTGAAATTCGGGGTCAACGGCAACGGCTTCGAGGATGCCTGAGGGCTTGCCGTGGTGAATGAGGTTGTCCATAATTAGAAGCGCAAAGGTTCCCACCACCAGACTGCCATGGCTGGCAACGTAGACGCGGTAGTTGGGATAGCGGCGCATTTCTTCAAACACATGCTCGGCGTGTTCAGTTGTCAGCACTTGTCCATCATCCAGGTCTGGCTGGCTGTAGAGGGAAAGAATGCCCGATAGGTCACGCTTGGTCGCTTCACGGATGTAGATATCCATAGGGGCAGAGAACCTAGGAATGAGGGTGGATGGCCTGCGCGGTGCGCGGTAGCCCAACAACGCTGCGTTGATCAAAGAGGAACACATCAATGCCTAAGGGATATGCGTAGTGGTTGGTGCTCCAGTCTCGCCAGAAGCGGGCCGGGAGTGGCGAACCATGGGCCGAAACCAGATCAGCGGCAAAGGTAGTTGTGCCGTCGATGCCTGGACCAGTGAGAGATATGGGGCGATCGCCCCTCTCCACCGATAGCGAAGCGTCTGGAATTTGAATCAGCAGGGTAGTTGAGGTTTCTGGATCGGCGGCGGTGCCCCAGTTAAATTGGGTCAGGTCGGGAATGTGCGGCACGTCCACAATGGCAAAATCCGCCACTTCAGAATCGGTCACAAAGGTACAGCCCGTGTGAAACAGCAGCCACTGGCGCACCGCCGCCGACTGATGGGGCTGCAGCCACACCGACGTTTCCAGATCTAGCAGCGTCAGGCAGGCCGCTCCACAGGTGGGCAGCAGGCCCGTGGGCACCTCCGGCACGGGGGGAATGGGGTAAACCCTCCCTGGATGGGCCATACTGTCGAGCAGGGCGCGAAACGTTGTTTGGGCATCGTGAACCGGGTCGCAAAAGCCAGGAAGGGTGGTCATCGTCAGTACACCGACTCGTCAGGAGTTAAACTATTCGCCCCGCAGCAGGGTCAAGAAATTGACACGGGTTGCGGCGGTTTGCCGCTGCTGGGTTTCCTGCCGCTGCTGGGCGTCTGCTTGCAGGGGGGCAATCACCGTCAACTGGACGCGATCGCGCCAATTTTCCATCTGCATCAGGGCATCACAGACCGCCGCCAGCTCAGCATGGGGGTGCGATCGCCCCGAAACGTAACCAAACCCGGTAATGGGGGATTCTTCAGGGGACGCTTCAATCTGCACCACACAGCGCGTCAGGGTCATTTCCCCCAGGTTAAACACCTGCCCTGTACCGCCTGCCCGCCCCCGCACCATGACCAGCCCCGTTTCGGGCGATCGCAGCATGCGGTAGGCAGGCAAACGCCCTGATCCACTATTGACCAACTCCTCTACACACTGCTGCAGCCGATCGGGGGCAGCCTTAGCTAATGTGGCCATCCAGCGCTGACGTTCTGACTGAGAATCCATGGTTTCCCCCTAACCGAGCAGATTGCCACGGGTCGCCCCCTACCATTCAATTCCATGACCCCATTGAATGGGGGTGCAAGCGAATGATTAAATCAGGTCTTAATCGAATATTAGTGGCTCCTTAATATTCATCTAGATGTCTAGATATAAGGTGCATATACTAGCCCGATTCTTCAGTTCTGGCAACGGTAATGCTGCGGGGACAATTGTCTAAAATCCTTCAATTCTGCGGGGAGATTACGTGGGCTTCACGGGATAGTATAAGAAACCATGCTTCCTGAGGTCACGGTTTCCTTGGATTTTTTTGATTATGTCTATCTATGCCCAAATTGCTGAGGAATTGCGCCGCGACATTCGCCAGGGAATCTATCAACCCGGCGACAAGCTGCCCACTGAGATGCAGCTCTCTGAGCGATTTGGTGTGAATCGGCACACCCTGCGACAGGCGATCGCCCTACTGAAATCAGAAGGGCTGGTGCGGGTTGAGCAGGGGCGGGGCACCTTCGTCACCAGCACCCCCATTCGCTACGCTATCGGCAAACGGGTGCGCTATAACGAAGCCCTCAAAGCCCATGGGCGATCGGCGCTGTCCCGCTTCACGCGAGCCATTGAGGTGCCTGCCTCTCCGGCGGTGGCCAAGTCCCTCAATCTGCAGCCCGGTCAGTCTGTCGCCCTGATTGAGCGGCTGGCCCTGGCCAACCACGAACCCATCAGCATTAGTACGGCTTACTTTCCCCTGGGGCGCTTTCCAAATTTTCTGGCCCCCGCCCATCTTGAATTGCTGCGTGATTTGGGGTCTATTTCGACGTTTCTGCGGCAAATTTACGACTGTGACCACATCCGCTGGCGCACGTCGGTCTCGGCTCGCCTGGTTAAACCGGCTGATGCCCGCCTCCTGGAGGTGCCCCTCAACCAGCCTATTTTGCTGGCAGAATCCCTCAACGTCGATCAGTATGGCACGCTGATTGAGTACGGCGTCACTCGCTTTCGGGGCGATCGCATGGAACTGGTGTTCGAAAATGATCTGAGGGAATGAAGCGGGTCTTTAAATTTCCTTAACCCTAAGATATTTACCGCTTAACCTTATGATATTTGTCGCTTAACCCCACCCCTCCAATATATTTTGCAGTGCTAGGTATTTAAGCCTCAGTCTGTCTAGACATCTAGACAATCGTTTGCCTGAGCGATGGTGTGTCGGTTCAATCCATAGCCCCAATTAATAACAATCAATCCAAGTAAGTAGGTCAGCACAATTAAATTCATGTCAGAAAGCCGGGGGAGCGCCCCGCCGGGGCGCTCCCCCGGCTTTCTAACCTTCGTTTTTCAATGCAGTTCTACTTAATCCAATCAGTTGCCGTTTAGCTTAACACCAGGGAGGCCCATGAGCTCCGTTGCGATCGCGGTCAGTCATCTCAACAAGTCTTTTAAGGGTAAGCCCGCGCTCATAAACGTTTCACTCAATGTTAACGAAGGTGAAATGGTGGCGCTTGTGGGCGCTTCTGGCTCTGGAAAATCCACCCTATTGCGGGCAATTAATGGCCTGCACGATACCCAAAGTGGGACTGTGGAAATTTTCGGCTCGGTTCTGCAGTCTGACGGCAGGATGCACTCACGGGTACGTGCTCTCCGCAGCCACATTGGGTTTATCTTCCAGCAGTTTAACCTGGTGAATCGCCTCACCGTTCTGGAAAACGTGCTGGTGGGAGACCTGGCCCATGTTTCTACCACCAGATCCCTATTTCGCTGGTTTACTCCAGAGCAGAAGCGCCGTGCCCTCACCGCTCTGGAGCGGGTGGGCATCCTCGATCAGGCATACAAGCGCGCTTCCAGCCTGTCGGGGGGGCAGCAACAACGGGTGGCGATCGCCCGCTGCCTCATGCAGGGAGCTAAAATTATCCTTGCCGATGAACCCATCGCCTCCCTCGACCCCGAATCGGCCCGCAAGGTCATGTCGCTGCTCACCAGCCTGAACCAGGACGCTGGGATTACTGTAGTAACCTCACTCCACCAGGTGCAGATGGTGCGTCAGTATTTCGAGCGCTCGGTTGCCCTGCGCGGCGGGGAGGTTATGTTCGATGGCCAAACCGTTCTTCTAGATGACGACAAGCTCAACAGCATCTACGGTGCCGCCGCCGAAGAGCTGGTTTTAAGAGGGCATGGTGAAGCGTTTACCCCCGCATAATTGAGCCAAATTTTCGGGTAGGTGCCCGTTGACAGACCCGCGACCCATCCATCACCCATTCATCACAAGATCCAAGGGAAGAACCAATGATTAACCAGTCTTTCAAAGCTCGTGTTTCGCTCTTAATTGTCGGCCTTGTGGGTGCCAACCTCCTGGCCAGCTGCAGTGGTGCCACCAACACCGCCACCGACGCCACCGCCGAGGGCGACACCGCCACCGCTGAAACCGGAGAAGCCTGCGCCCCCGAACTCGCGGCCCTCGACTTCGGCATCATCTCTACCGAATCTCAAGAGAACCTGAAGTCTCTGTGGGAGCCGTTTTTGGACGTAATGGAGGCCGAAATTGGCCGCACGGTCAACGGCTTTTATGCAACCGACTACGCTGGCGTGATCGAGGCCATGGGCGCGAACAAGGTGCAGCTTGCCTGGTACGGCGGTAAGTCCTACATCGAAGCGGCGGCCCGCTCCAATGCCGAGGCGTTTGCCCAGACTGTCAATGCAGACGGCACCAAGGGCTACTACGCCTACCTGATTACCAACAAGGAGAACCCCATCGTTAACGAGATTGATCTCGAGGCGGGCAATGGGGATGAGTATGTGGTCGAGAATGCTGCCGACCTCACCTTTGCCTTCAACGACCCCAACTCCACCTCTGGTTTCCTGGTGCCTACCTACTACGTGTTTGCGCAGAAGGGAGTTGACCCCAACCAGATCTTTTCTGAACTGATCTTTGCAGGGAGCCATGAGGCCACTGCCCAGGCCGTTGCTGAGAACCAGGTGGATGTGGCCACCAACAACAGCGAATCGCTGACCCGTCTGGGCGAGTCTGACCCGGAAGCGCTAGATAAAATTCAAGTAATCTGGACATCTCCAATCATCCCCAGTGATCCTCTAGCCTACCGCAATGACCTGCCCGACTGCCTGAAAGAAGAAATTAAGGGCTTCTTCCTCAACATGAAGGATGAAACCGTCCTGGAACCCCTGGGCTGGTCGGGCTTTGACCCTGCGGGCGACGAAGATTGGAACACTATCCGCGAGCTGGAAATCGCCAAGACGATCCTGGAGGTGCAAAACGACCAGACGCTGAGCGAGGCCGATAAACAACAGCGGCTGGATGAGCTAAACCAGCAGCTTGAAGCCGTGAAATAAATGCTAAGCGGTGGGGGAATGGTAAACTCATTCCCCTTTTTTACTTTTTGGACTCAGGCAAATGGGCGGTTTGTGGGCGCTCAGTGCTCACAAACCCACCCAGAATCCCAGAACGCTGCATCCAGTGCGTAAGTCCTGACTTTGTTAACCCCACTCGTTTCTGGTTAGACCAATGACGAATCCGACCCTCGAAAGGACTCGATTACCCGCTTCTCCAGACGTGGAGGCGGTTCTGGCTCAAGAGCAAAAGTTGGTGACTCCAAAGCGTGTTTTTTGGGTTGTGTTGGCGATCGCCGTTCTGGTCTACACGGGCATCGAAAGCGATCTGAGCTTTGGGGAACTGTTTGCGGGCAGCGGCAACATGGTCGAATACATTGGTCGCTACTTCCCCCCTGACTTTTCCAACTGGCGACTCTACCTTGCTGATACTCTAGAAACCATTGCCATGGGGATTTGGGGAACCTTGATGGCCGCCATTGTAGCCGTGCCCCTTTCCATTCTCTCGTCTGAGAACCTCTGCCCTTACTGGGTTGTGTTTATCGTCCGTCGCTTCAACGACGCCATGCGGGCAATTAACGAAATTGTGTTCGCCCTGATTTTTGTGGTAGCGGTGGGGCTTGGCCCCTTTGCAGGCGTGCTGGCGCTGTTTGTCCACACGGCGGGCACGCTGGGCAAGCTGTTCTCCGAGGCGATCGAGGCCATCGATCCAGGCCCAGTCGAAGGGATTCGTGCCACAGGGGCTAGCCGACTCCAGGAAATCGTCTTTGGCGTTCTCCCTCAAGTGATGCCTTTATGGACATCCTTTGTCCTCTACCGCTTTGAGTCCAACGTGCGATCGGCATCGGTGCTGGGGATTGTCGGCGCAGGGGGAATTGGTGTTTCTCTCTATCAAACCTTCCGCGCGTTCCGATACCAGGATGTATGCGCCATTCTCATCATCCTGATTGTGGCGGTTTCGATTATTGATACGCTCTCCTCCACAATTCGAAACCGTTTGGTGTAGCCTCCCTTGTGAGCACCTGATAAGGTAAACGCAGACCCTACTACTCTAAATACGCAATGTTAGAAGTGCTCCCCTTCTTAATCCTGGGATTAGCGGTTGGTGCCCTGAGTGGGCTGGTTGGCATCGGGGGGGGCGTGCTGATCACCCCAGCCCTGATCTACTTGTTTAGCTTCGACCAGAAACTGGCCCAGGGAACAACGCTGGCACTGCTCGTGCCCCCCATCGGCATCTTAGGGGCCTGGGCCTACTACCGGGAAGGATTTGTTGATATTCGGGCAGCCATCTTTATTTGTTCTGGGTTTGTACTGGGTGGCCTGGTGGGCGCAAAGTATGCCGTCAGCCTTGACCCTTTGTTGCTCAGGCGGATCTTTGGCACCTCGCTGCTGGTGGTGGCCCTGCGGATGATTATTTCGACGTTTAGCTTTGGGCAGCGGACTTAGGAAATTTTTGCACATGTTCCTGCCCTCTGCCGTAGGATGGGTTAGCGTCAGCGTAACCCATCAGAACCGTTATTGGTGTTGGGTTAACTCCTTCGGAGACGCTATGCGAACGCGTTGCTCAATACAGTTGGATCAGTCACTGGCGCAGATTTTTCAGACCACTGCCGCCCGCTCGGATGTGGGTTGGGCTGTTTGTTGCAGTTCAGCGGGTACTGTCTCCCGCAGGTCGGCTTCCAAGAAGTTGGAAGTTTGCCACTGGGTTTCCGTCAGGTTAGCCCGCCGTAAATTTGCCCGGACAAACTGGGTTTGGGCGAGACGGGCACTTTGCAAGTTTGCCTGAATCAGAATGGATTCCTGAAAATCGGCCTGACCCAAAAAGGAGGCCACCAGGTATGCCTGGGTGAAATCGGCTTGCCGCACCATGGCCCGTCGCAGGTCGGCTCGCTCCAGGTTGGCCTTGCGAAAGGTGGACTGGTTGAGCCGGGTTGCCTTCAAGGTTGCGCCGACCAGAATCGCATCCATAAAGTTAGCCTGACAGGCATCGGCTTTGACCAGGGTTGCCTCAGCCAGATCGGCGCTGGCCATATTAGCCCCACGCATTATGCTGTCGACGAAGCTGGCTGCCATCAGCCGTGCCCCAATAAAGCTGGCTCCCACCATCATTGCTGCTCCAAAGTTGGCAGCGGGGGCATAGGTGCCAATGAGGTTGGCCCGCGTCAGGTCGGCACGGTAAAGATTGGCTCCGCACAGATTCGTGAAGCTCAGATCAGTGCGAGACAAATTAGCATGGCTCAAGTCGTAGCCCTTTAAGTCCATTCGGCTCAAGCTGGCATTGCTCAGGTCAGGCAGCACTGCAGCAACCCTGCGCCACCGATTCCAGTCGGCTGCACCTTTTTGAGCCAGCGTCACATGTTGTGGGTCTGCCATAGGTAATAATCCATACGGCCCCCAGGAGCGTCAGCAAAATTCAGGGGACTGTAGTTTTTTTCGGGGAAGCGCAGTTTCTATCCGGGGGTGAGATGTGAACTCTGCGTGAAGTCTTGGTAAAGAAAAAAGGAGTTTCCCGCTTAAGGTACAATCTGCCAGAGGCGATACTTGCAGGGCAAAGGTGGATTGAATGGCGCAGCTTAAACTAGAAGGTCGGCGGTTGTTGGGGGCATCGGGAAGCGCCAGCCTGTCGCGTCAGTTTATGTGGGCGGGTTTTGGGATCACGGTTTTATTTGTTGCGATCGCCCTGACCGCCCCCCTCCTGCAAGCCTGGGGAATTCTGCAAGACCCGCTGGAGTCCCTGGCCAACCCCATCCACCAGCCCCCCTCCGCTGAACACTGGTTTGGCACCACCCGCCAGGGCTACGACGTGTTTGCCCGCACCCTATTTGGCACCCAGGCCGCCCTCAAGGTCGTCCTCCTGGCTACGGCCATGAGTGTGGCCATCGGCGTGCCCCTGGGCATGGTGAGCGGCTACCTGGGAGGGCGGCTCGATCGCACCCTGCTGTTTGTGATGGACGCCATCTACACCCTGCCGGGGCTGCTGCTGTCGGTGACCCTGGCTTTCGTGGTGGGGCGGGGAGTGGTGAACGCGGCGATCGCCCTCAGCATTGCCTACATTCCCCAGTACTACCGGGTGGTGCGCAACCACACGGTGAGCATCAAAACCGAGCTATTCATTGAGGCGGCCCAGGCGATGGGGGCCTCCACCTGGACCATCCTGTCCCGTTACTTGTTTTTGAACGTGATTCAGAGCGTGCCCGTCCTCTTTACCCTCAACGCCGCCGATGCGGTGCTGGTGCTGGGGGGGCTGGGATTCCTGGGGCTGGGCCTGCCAGAACAGGCCCCCGAGTGGGGTCAGGATTTGCGGCAGGCATTGGACGCACTGCCCACGGGCATCTGGTGGACGGCTCTGTTTCCCGGCCTGGCCCTCACCTCCCTGGTGGTGGGCTTGTCCCTGCTGGGGGAAGGGCTGAACGAGTTTGTCAACCCCCTGCTGCGGAAGGAGTACTATCGCTAGTACCAGATCCCCGTCGCGGACCTGCCCCGCAAAGCTACAATAAACCCATCCGTTGCTAGCCAGGAGTGATGCAATTATGACGACTGCGGCTCCCGCCAAAACCAAGTATGAGGCCATTATTGGTCTGGAAACCCACGTCCAGCTCAGCACTGAGACCAAGATTTTTTCCAGCAGCTCCACTGAGTTTGGCGCGGCACCCAACACCCACATCGACCCGGTGTGTATGGGCCTGCCGGGGGTGCTGCCCGTCCTCAACCAGAAGGTGCTGGAATATGCGGTGAAGGCAGGGCTGGCCCTCAACTGTCAAATTGCCCCCTACAGCAAGTTTGACCGCAAGCAGTATTTCTACCCTGACCTGCCCAAGAATTACCAAATTTCCCAGTACGACCTGCCCATTGCCGAGCACGGCTGGCTGGAGATCGAGCTGGTGGATGAAGACGGCAACCCCACCCGCAAGCGCATCGGCATTACCCGCCTGCACATGGAAGAGGATGCGGGCAAGCTGGTGCATGGGGGGAGCGATCGCCTCGCCGGTTCCAGCTTTTCCCTGGTGGACTACAACCGGGCCGGGGTGCCCCTCATCGAAATCGTCACCGAGCCCGACATGCGATCGGGCCAGGAAGCGGCGGAATATGCCCAGGAGCTGCGCCGCATCGTCCGCTACCTGGGGGTGAGCGACGGCAACATGCAGGAGGGTTCCCTGCGCTGCGATGTCAACATCTCCGTCCGCCCCGTGGGCCAGAAGAAGTTTGGCACCAAGGTGGAAATTAAGAACATGAACTCCTTCAGCGCCATCCAGAAGGCGATCGAGTACGAAATTGAGCGGCAGATTGAAGCCGTGGAAGCGGGAGAACCCATCATCCAGGAAACCCGCCTCTGGGAAGAAGGTTCCCAGCGCACCATCAGTATGCGGGTGAAAGAAGGGTCGAGCGACTACCGCTATTTCCCCGAACCCGACCTCGGCCCGATTGAGGTGTCCCAAGATCAGTTGACCACCTGGCAGGCAGAACTGCCGGAACTCCCTGCCCAGAAGCGCCACCGCTACGAGGAGGAGCTGGAGCTGTCGGCCTATGACGCCCGCGTGCTCACGGACGATCGCACCATTGCCGAGTACTTTGAAACGGTGGTGGCAACCGGGGCCACGGCCAAACTGGCGGCCAACTGGATCACCCAGGACATCAGCGCCCACCTGAATAAAAACAAGCTCACCATCGCCGACATTGCCCTGACGCCCGAAAGTCTGGCGGAGCTGGTTCAAATGATTGAAAAGGGCACCATCAGCAACAAAATCGGCAAAGACATCCTGCCGGAGCTGCTGGAGAAAGGTGGCTCGGCCAAGGAGCTGGTGGATAAGAAGGGCCTGGTGCAGGTGTCAGACCCCGGCGTGATTGAGCCGATCATTGATGAAGTCCTGGCGGCCTACCCTGATGAGCTGGCCAAGTACCGGGCGGGCAAAACCAAGATGCTGGGCTTCTTTGTCGGTCAGGTGATGAAGCAGAGCAAGGGCAAAGCCGATCCGAAGCTGACCAATGAGCTGCTGAAGCGCAAGCTAGATGGGGAATAGATGAATTTCGGAATGGTAGGGGCGATCGCCCACTATGGCGCTGCTGGTCATTGAATTGAAGGGGAGAGCCTGTAACCCTCTAATTCCAGGCTCAGCCTGAAGTGGGTTAGGGGTGGGCATTGCCCACCCTACTTGCTTTGAAATTACCCTGGAAGATCAGAGGTTACTTGGAGCCAGTGTCAGGGTTTCCAGGGCCTTGGTCATGCCGCCCTCCAGGCTTTGAGCGTTCGCCTTGTTAGTGGCGCTATCCATGCCCATGGGCGCTTCAAACAGTTGGATATTGCGGAACTCGCTGACGGCAGTTGGGTTGGCCACATCGTGGTCGTTGGCGAAAGTGAGGTATCGCATCGAGCCAGTGAAGTAGTCACCCACAGGGATTTCCACCTTTTGCCAGCCCTTGCTGGCCATTTCCACCGCAAAATCATCAATGCCCCAGTCCTGCACACCAAAGAGCTGGAAGCTGTTCTGGCGATCGCTCCCACTAATTTGATTGTTCTGATCAAAGCCAATGGCGTGGATCTCACCTTCAGCACTGCTGCGAAACTCCAGGCTCAGCATGGTGTCAGGGGTAATGGTGTAGTTGACGGGGAGCCGCCGCCAGCCGTTGCCCTGCATGCGCAGAGCGGTGGCATCTTCCGAGAGAGAAACCCGAATGTTTCGGTTTTGACCTGGGCCACCGTAAGTTCTTAGCCTGGATAAG
>JAYKGU010000167.1:0-19296 GCA_035285585.1 Synechococcales cyanobacterium | reverse complement strand
CTCCGTGAACCCTGGACAATAGAGGCTCTTACCCCTTTTCTCCGCGATCGCCCCGTTGCGGAGTGGTTCAATAAATCCGCTCCCCAGGTGAAGTCTGGGGAAGTGCAGCCTGAGCGGCTGGATGCGGCCACGGCGATCGCCCTGCTCATTCAGCACCCCATCCTCATCCGGCGGCCCCTGATGCGGGTGGGCGATCGCTGCGAGATGGGCTTTGACAAGGACCTGGTGGATCGGTGGATTGGCCTGCGGCCCATCTCGTCCCCCAAGGCCCGCGTTCACGATACACTGGTGACGCAAGACTTAGAAACCTGCCCCCGTTCAGCCCGCCATGTCACAGCAACTCTTTAAGCGCCGCTGGTCCGACTACTATCAAGCGGTGGAAGGCCGGCCTCCCCGCCCCACGCTGCTCAAAGCGCTAGAGCTGTTTGATAGCGAGGTTGCTGGGGGCGATCCCCGCTTTGCCGTTGACCTGGGCTGTGGCGACGGGCGGGATACGGCGGAACTCCTGCGGCGGGGGTGGCGGGTACTGGGGATCGATGGCGAACCGGAGGCGATCGCCCGTCTCTCCCATCGCCCCGACCTCGATCAGCAGCTTCTGGAAACCCGTGTCCAGCGCTTTGAAGAGGTGACTTTGCCTGCGGATGTGGATTTGATTAACGCCAGCTTTTCCCTGCCCTTCTGCGCTCCCGATGCCTTTCCCGGCCTCTGGACGACCATTGTCGATGCTCTGCGACCGGGGGGGCGGTTTTGCGGTCAGTTGTTTGGCGATCGCGACACCTGGGCGGCCTATAGCGACATCACGTCTTGCACCCGCAGCGAATTAGATGAGCTTTTACAACCCTTTATGGTTGAGTTTTTTGAAGAAGAAGAGCATCCCGGTACCACCGCCCTGGGGGATGAAAAGCAGTGGCACATTTTTCAACTGGTTATCAAAAAGAAATAGGGGCATTCAATTCTGCCCCTATACCACCATCTTTACTGAGCCTATTGTTGAACTTCAGTTGAGTTTCGTCAATGCTTTGTCAGCGTTTAATTAACGTTTGGGCTTCCGATGCAAGCGGGACGAATTTAACGGGATAGGGGGCCGTACTGCGCCCCACTGTCTCGCCTTAAGTTGGTACCCGTTCAGCGAACCCTCAATCAATGGCAATCATCACGTCAGATGACTTGACGACTGCGTAAGCTTCCTTGCCTTCTGCTAATCCCAGCCGCTCTGCGGACGATTTGGTAATGATGGAAGTGACTTCTACCCCAGGGGCAACTTCAATGACAATCTCGGCGTTGATCGCCCCAGGCGTCATGGATTTAATCGTTCCTTTCAGTCGATTGCGGGCACTGATGTCCATAAAGTTTGGTTAGAACAAATGCGACGCAACGAATGTATCTAAATGGTTTGGGCGAAACTGTTACTTTTGATACCGTTTGCCGCCTGTGGTTGGTATTTTGGAATTAGAAGTTGGTATTCGAGGATTGATTCTCCCAATGATTTGGATAGATTTCTTAACCTTTGGGCGATCGCCAGGGAGGATTCTAAACACTTTCTAAAGAAGTTTTACTGTTCATCAAGGGGTGTGGTGTTTATCCGCAGATTACCCAGATTACGCAGATGAATAGCGTTCCCATCAATTTTTTATCTGCGTCCATCTGCGACATCTGCGGATCTATTGATTGACGGGATAGGGGTTAAATATTTCTAGAAACCACTTCTATTGAATATCTTGTCCACAATAGCCATCAAAAAACATTTCTATTTCATCAAAATTGACGGTTGAGGACACGCAGAATAAGTGGAGCAACCGATACAGTTTACAAGTCAGGTTCAGCTTATGATTGGAGCCTCAACGAGTTAAGCATCACGGTTCCTCTTGTTAACTATTTCAACAAATTCCACACAAACCTCAACAAAAGATTAGCAAAGTTATCTTAACTATGGCCTGGTTTCAAATTAAATCGTATTAAGTTCGTGTTTAGATTCGCTTCAGGTAATCGACGCCGAATTTGTAAACATTGAGTATTTATCGAGTATTTAAGGAGTAGGAGCATACCCATGCGCATTGCCCAGGACATTACCCAGCTCATTGGCAATACCCCCCTGGTGCGGCTGAATCGCATCCCCCAGTCTGAGGGCTGTGTCGCCCAGATTCTGGTTAAGCTTGAGGGCATGAATCCAGCCGCTTCTGTGAAAGATCGCATTGGGGCCAACATGGTTCTGGCGGCGGAAGAAGCCGGATTAATTGCCCCTGGAGAAACTACCCTGGTGGAGCCAACCTCCGGCAACACGGGCATTGCCCTGGCGATGGTGGCGGCGGCCAAAGGCTACCATCTCATCCTCACCATGCCAGAAAGCATGAGTCTGGAGCGTCGCGCCATGCTGCGGGCCTACGGAGCCGAACTGGTGCTGACGCCAGCGGCCCAGGGAATGAAGGGGGCGATCGCCTATGCCCAGCAAATTGCCGAGCATCTACCCAACGCCTTCATGCCCCAGCAGTTTCAAAACCCCGCCAACCCCGAGGTACACCGCCGCACCACCGCCGAAGAAATCTGGGCAGACACCGATGGCCAGGTAGATATTTTAATTGCTGGCGTGGGCACGGGGGGCACGATTACGGGCATCGCGGAAGTCCTCAAAGCCCGCAAGCCCACCTTTCAGGCGATCGCCGTTGAACCCAGCGGCAGCCCCGTCCTCTCTGGCGGCAGCTCTGGCCCCCACAAAATTCAAGGCATTGGGGCCGGGTTTGTGCCTCCGGTGCTGAATATGGACGTGGTGGACGAAGTGGTGCAGGTGAGCGATGGGGAGGCGATCGCCTACAGCCGCCGTCTGGCCCGCGAAGAAGGGCTACTGTCGGGCATTTCGGCGGGGGCAGCCCTGGGGGCAGCTATCCAGGTGGGTCAACGGCCTGAAAACGCCGACAAGCTGATTGTAATGATTCAGCCCAGCTTTGGTGAACGGTACCTCAGCTCCGTCCTGTTCAAAGATCTGGCCCCCGCCCAGCCCGCTATTGTGCCCACCCTGGCCGAGTACGGCATTCAACTACCGGAGGTGGCGTCCGCCGAACTGGTGCCTTCTTGACCTGTCTGTGCCAGCATCCCCCTCAGGGGCAAAGGGCCCTTTGCCCCTACCAAATTCGAATTTGATTCACCAACCCCTGATATTTCCAGCCTTTGTCCTGATTCCCCGTGATCTCCTATGACTTCTACCAGCGATCGCCAAACCCTTTACTTTGATTTGATCGACCGCCTGCTGCAGTGCCCCAACGGTGAAGAACCCAACGTCCTCAATGCCGAACCCGACCTGGTGGATGAAGGACTCATTCGCACCATGATGCAGGTGGCTACGGTCTTTGCTCACAAAGATAACCTGGATGGAGCAAAGTTTTTAGTCCACGTCTCCCGCCAGCTTGCCAAAGAGCTGGGGCTGTATCCTGAAACCCCTGCACAAACTTCTCAAGAGGTATAAACCCATGATCCTTTCCCTGAATACCAAAACCCTTGATCTGACGTCCAATGATGCCGCTGCGATCGCCTTTCATTTCCTCACCAATGAGTGGGAACTCGCCCCTGAAGAAAGGGACTGGTTTACGGTACTTTCTTCCCGGCTGGTAGGGGAAAGCTGGTATGTGGTTGAAGTGGGCATTGAAGGCTTGCCAGATAAATGGGTGCTCCAGGTCTATGACACTGGTGAATGCGACCCCAACTACACCTTTGTTTCCCCCATTCGCGGCAGCAGCCAGGATGCAGACCTGTCCGATTACCCGGAATCCATCGCTGAGATTTTAACGGCAGAGCGGTGGACGTAATTTTTTGCTGGAAATGGTTGTCCCTGACCTCTTAACAATGTTTGATCTATCCGCAGATGGCGCAGATGGACGCAGATAAAGAAAGAAAATCGGCAGGAACGCTATTCATCTGCGAAGCCTGCTCATCTATCAAAATCTGCGAAATCTGTGAAATCTGCGGATCAATACCACACCACCCCGGCAAACGGTAAAACCTTGGGGTTCAAGTAACGGAATGTAAAACTTTTTCCGTATTGGGATCATTGACGCCTAGCCCATTTATGCTAATAGTTGGGGTCGTAGATTCGGCATTAAATCTGCTCCAGACCCACTGGTTAGCGTGGGTACTTAGGCGCATCACCGTACTTTTCCTGGCGTTTCCTTGCGAATTAGCTGTGAAGATTCGCTTTGTGCTGGTCGTTGATGATCAGCATCGCCCAGCACCATAACAACCCTCTACGTTAAGCTGCACCCTTTACCCAGCACCGCAAGCCTTTGATTGGATGCAGGTAGAGTTTGAGAAGGAAAAGTGATTAGCCCTTGTAGATCGCCAAAGATCGCCCATTCCCCTGGCTTGCGTCCCTTGATCCGCTGTAGTTGCTGATGAAGGTACGAGCCGACTTGAACCGCATCCTGAACCCAAGGAGATTTCCCATGAACCGGCTGCAAATGCAATATACAACCGAGCTATCTTTGATGGACAATACTCCCAGTTCCCTATCTTTGTCGTGGTATACCACTCCCGACGATATCAAGGTCCTGCTGGTGGAGGCGGCGGCCCACTGGGAAGTCCCCGAAGTGGCTGACGTTTACCTGCATCGGGCGATCGCCTGTGCCGATGGCCAACTGGATGTGCTGGTATCCGCCTATCGATATTTCTTTTATCAAAACCGCAACGGCATGGCCCTGGAAATTGCTAACCGCATTCTGCAAGAAATCCGCGCTGCCGAACAGCTCCCGACTGATTGGGGCCGCCTGCGGGAAGTTATCGAAGGCCGCAAGGATGACCCTAATATTCGCCTCTACCTCAATGCCTATGCGGCTTCTGGCTTTGTACTGGCCCGTTTGCGCCACATTGATCAGGCGATCGCAGTCCTCTCTCGGGTGTGTGAAGTCGATCGCCACAACGAGTTTGGTGCCCGCTCGGTGCTCAACGTCCTGACCCAGCCCGCTACTGATGATGAAGATGACTAACCGCCGCTAACTTCCATGAAAAATCAAGATTGGCTCGTGACCAACGAGGGCGAATGCCAACCCCGCCCCTCCCAGCGCGAATGGGATTTGTTGCGTGAACGGTACTACTTCCACCAATTCTTGACCGAAATCATCGAGATTCTCGGCCAAGCACCCAGCGAAGCCGAAGAGTGGGACTATTTGCCCCAAATTCGTATGCGGGTGCGGCAGTTGGTGCTCAATTCCTACTGGTTGCGATCGCAATACCAGGAACCCAATCCCCAAACGGGGGTAGCCATCATTCCCCTCTATGACGAAATTGGCTATCCCCTCACGGTAGAAACGGTGGTCTTTGCTCCTGGCGTCACCACCTCCGTCCATAACCACGGTACCTGGGGGGCGATCGCCCTGATTCGCGGCCAGGAAAAACACACCTTCTGGCGGCGCAGCCACGACGCTATTCACTCCGATCGGGTGGAGAGGGTGGGCGAACGGGTCTTCACTCCAGGAGAACTGGTGAGCTTTATGCCCCATGCCATTCACAGCGTCGAGGTGGTTGGGGACGAACCCACGGTTAGCTTCAACCTCTATGGAGACGTGCAGCCGCGATCGCGCTTCCGGTTCAACCTGGCCAACCACACTGCCAAAGTCTTTTAAGCGGTGTTTCATGGCAGGGTGTAGCTCGCTACCCGCAGCACCAGCTCTCCTTCCGCCGGATTTTGGGTGAAAATAAAGGCCCCTTCTTCTACCTCGCCCCTGGAGAGGTAGTCAATGAGCTGCTCTCCCGCCTCCACCACTTCACCGTTCTGTCGCAGCTCAGCTACAACCTGCACCGAAGCGGCGGTTTCCCCGCCCCGATTGGTGACGGTAAAAGGCACATAGAACTGGCCCGGCTCCTGGCGGATGCCTTCTGTCCTGGAAACGGTAATCTGGGGCGGAGCCTGGGTGTCTTCCGAAATCCACAGGTATCCCACCAGGCTGACAATGCCGCCCAGGATGGTAACGGCAATACCAAAACCAAGCCATTCAGCGGGCGATCGCCCACCCGTTTGCTTGGTTTCCTCTAGTTGCTCTAACGCCTCAAGCTCCTCCAATCCCTCTTCCAATCTGGGGTTCACAGGCGAAGATGGTTTCTGATTCATATCGCTAACCGGCCAGCGGCCCCTCCCACGGAAGCAGGTAAGCCCAGCAGCAGCGTGTAGCGCAGCCACATCCACCAGGGGTCGGCCAGATTGAGCTGGTGGAAAAATCCCAGCATCAGGGCCGCCGCCACCAGGGACACCAGTTACGACAGGACTGTTTCACTCAGCGGATCTTGAAACAGACCCCGCTGCTGCTGGCGCTTGTACAGGTTGGGAAATCTGGCAGCAAACACGATGCCGTAAGAGACTACCAGGGAAATGACCACCACCCCCAGCAACCACCCTCCCGCTACAGCGGCGGCCAGGGTGGGAATTTCGTCGGTGGGGGCAATGTTAAAGGCGATGATCACCGCTCCAACGAGGGTTACGCCAATATCCGTGAGGGTTTCGTTGAGGTTATCAGCAGGCTCATCGCCCATGCCCCCGTCCGGATCGCCGCTCAAGTACTGGTTGGCCAGCGTCATCCCCAGGGAAAAGGGCACACTTTCAAAGATCACCTTGCCCAGGGTTTCATGGAGCTGGGTCGCCAGGGTCACCTGGCGTAGCGTCAATAATAGTAGTGCCGCCGAAACCATGCCGATGGCGATCGCCTCCACCGTATCAATGGCCGCATCCCAAAACTTGACGCTTCGGGTACGACGAAAGCCAGCGGTGCGGTTCAACAAAAACACAACAATGGCAGTAATGATCAGGGTAGAGATCATCAGCGGCGGCGTTACCGCAGACCCCACCGACCACACTTCAATCGTATACAGCAGGGGAATGCCAAATAGAAAGCCCCCCGCCGTACCGCGCACTAATTCTTCTACCTCTAGCCGCCACGCTGCCCGTCGCCGTCGCCTGCCCATGCCTAACCTACCCAGTTGAACCTGCCGAGCCACCATTGAGCGAATCCATCAAATTGTAGAAACCTGGGGTGGCGATCGCCTATCTCCGAAGAATGAATTTATGTCCGTCAACCAGCCACCAAATGGCCCACCCCATTCCCCCAACGTATCGGTCACCACCAAAATGGCATGAATGTGGTGGGATTTTGGGCGATCGCCCCTTTTCTGAATTGCGATCGCCAGAGGTTAATGACTGGCATGGCTATCAAACACCCCCATGCCTCGCAAACCTCGTGAACTAAAGCCAGACTGGTGCTACCACGTCACCACCCGCTGCAACAATCGCGAATTTCGCCTGACCCGGTTCGAATGTCGAGAGCTGTTGCTGTTCGCCATCCGGCGATGCCAGGAGAAGTATGGCTTTAAGCTCTATGGCCTCTGCATCATGAGCAACCATGTGCATTATCTGCTGGAGCCGCAGGAACCTGAAGACTTACCCAAAATCATGCACTGGTTGAACTGGTACACAGCGATGTGCTTTAACCGGATGCTAAACCGAACGGGGCACTTTTGGGAGAAGCGCTATCACAGCACCGGATTCCCTGTGAGCGACAAGCGTAGGGCTTTGAATACCCTGCGCTATATCCACGGCAACCCGAAGGCGGCAAATATGCAGCAGGGTTGGTTTTACGATTTCAGCAATTATGGCAGCTACGATCGATTGACGAATGACGGCATTACCCAGTGGCATCCGGCATTTTTAGCACTGGGGCAAACGCTGGAGATGTGTGCGGCGGCCTACCGGAAATTTTGCAAGAAATATCGACCGCAGCCGAAGCCAGAGCGCAAGAACCACTGGGGCAGTAAAAAGCTAGCGGGACTGAAGCTGAGGCTAAAGGCCAAGAAAAAAAGCCCAGGGCAGCAAAATCTTTGGGATGACTGGAATCTTCCTGTGGAAGAAATTGATGAAGTTGCCAAAACATTTGTGCTGGCGAACTGTCTGAACCCTGACATTGCCGTTGAGCAATTCACGGATACGACCTGACCCCCGGTACCAGGTAACAGATCCTCGAAATACCTGATTTCCCGTGTGGAGAGGGTCTGAAATAAAACTTTTGGATCGAACTGGAGTGCTTATCTGCTACAGTTTACAAGTCTGGATGCGAGAGAAGAGAATCTTTGCGCTCCTCTCCCTCGGGAGGTGTCCTCTGGGTGCCGAAGTATCATATTTCCTTATAGGCGCGTAATTTCCGTCCACTTTCCACCCAACCTTGTGACAGAACCTATTCCATGCCTCCTTATAATACTTCCCATCGGCAATGCCGCCGACTTCTTTCGATAGGTAAATGTCTTTTTGTACGCTAAAGCCAAATCTGCCCTCACTATAGTTCACCCACAGCCCATCAATGGCTAGCAGTTCCTCACAGGGGAAGTTCAATAGTTCCTCTGGCTCAAAATATTGTCCCTCTTCTTTGCCAACCGTCGTAATCATCAGTCGATAGGTTTCGTTATCGGCCTCTTTCCATTGCCCATTTCTCAGATATTCCTCCAGCTTGGCGTAGCGCGAATTTTGCAGTGGGTTTTTGAGGGCTTCCAGTTCGCGGCGCTCGTCAAGGGTCAGGTCTATTCGCTTGGAGGTGTTGCGCCAGATTTCATAGGCAATGTTGACAGCCTGACGGTTTAGCGCCTCCCGAATGAGGTGGGTTGGGTTCACCATGTCGGCATAGAACAAAATCGTCGGCTTCCAGGCATCCACCTCCAGCAGTCCATACAGCAGGCTCTCCTGCTTCAGGCGCACCACCTCCGACGCTGCCAGAAACTCCTGGAAACTGAGGTGGGCAAATTCATACACGCCGCCTTCCCTTTCCACCAGCAGTTCACTAATCTGGACGACCTGATCTAGAAATTTCTGGGGGGCTACCTCTGGATCGCGTTCTTGCAGGGGCACCGCCAGCAGATCCAGCAGATCCTCATGGCGAATTTGCTTAAAGCCCTCATCCTCATCGGTGGCGTTTTGCATCATGGCGAGGGCCACATGTTGCAAGACCTCCTGCCGCTGGCTGATGGCGTTGAGCAGCAGGCTTTGCCCCTTGGCCTTGGGTCGTCGGCCCAACTGCATTTCGCAGATGTCTTGGTAAAGTTCCACCTTGCGATTGGGTAGCTCGACGCCCTCCTTTTCGCGGTGAAATCGGGCCATCATGTTGAGCAGCAGCACATTTCCGGCAATGGCTTTTAGCTCAGGACGGGCTTCAATTTGGGCCAGCAGTGATGCGGCACTTTGCTTGGCGCGATGTTCTACATCGGGGGTGCGGCGTCCGCCCCTGGCATAGCGTTCTTGACAGAAATACCACTGCTCCACAAAGCGCCGCCGCTGGTCGTCGTTGAAGTCATCGACCCAGAAGCTGGCGGTGGGGGGTTTGGCGGTGTAGTCGCTACGGTAGGCGGCAGGGCGGGAAGTTACGATGAACACAGCGTTGGGATAGTGGCGCATTTGCTGGCTCAGCCATTCGCTCACCATTGACCGTTCGGTGGGCGGCACCTCGTCAAATCCGTCAAACATCACCAGAGCCTTGTTTTCCTTGAGCAGGTTTCGCGCCCAATGGGGAGGGGGTTGCAGCTCGCTGCCTTGGGGCAAGGTGGCCAGGTGGTATTGGGTCAACAGGTTGGGCAGGCTGAGGGCATCGTCTTTGGGAAATTCCTGAAATTTCTGCCAGCAGCGAGCCAGGTACAGCAAGAAAGGCACAAATCGGGGAGCGCCATACTTGCGGTATTCCCGTCCGCCGTAGGTGTAGGCAAGGTGCTTAAGCAAAGTGGTTTTGCCATAGCCGCCCCAGGCACGAATGGCGATTTGCCGCAGCATGGAATTTTGGCGCACCTGCCGCAGCAAGTCCCAAATCAGCAAGACCCGACACGCCTCCAGATCCTCCGGTGAGGGTAGTTCGGCTGCTGATTTCCGCAGGGCATACCCCGGCATCACCGAGTCGGCAGTGAGCCGCAGCGGCACAAACACTTCCTGGAGCAGGGGGGTAAAAATGCGATCGCTCTGCCTGACCCCAACCGGAGTATCATCCTGACAATCCAACCGCTGGCATTTCAAATACTTCGTCTCAAAGCCGGAGAACTGCCATTTCAAAGCCTCATTGGTGCTATCGACCCAGGCCACCAGCTTATTGGCATCTTCCTTGCCTCGCTCGGCATAGATTGCTTGCAGTTGTTCGATAAAGTGCTTGCTGTAGGCCGCCCAAACCGCAGTGACCACGGTGACAGGAAACGTCAGCAACGTCAGCGCCCATTCCTCCTGCAACACAAAGGAAACAAACAGCCAGCCACTTCCCCCCAGCGGCATCCAGCGAATGAAGGCATTAACGGAATTTTGGACGAACTTTCGTTCTGGCGATGGCTGATCGACTTCTGATGTTGCAGGCTCTAGATCGGGAGACGATTCTGGCGGTTGCTGCGTCATGGCACACCAAAAAAGGGGCAATGGCAATTTTTCCCTTATTCTGGCTTAAATTTCGTAAAACGCCGAGTGCGATCGCCCACCTAGCGATCGCCATTCCGCACCCGCCACAGCACGCTGATCGCCTCATCGGGACGCTCCGTGGGTATGGGTCGTGACGGATTATCCGGGGAGCCAGATGAAGTCGTCTGGCAAATTTGCTGTCAGGAGCAACGGTTTTTTATCACGCTAGACCTGGATTTTTCAGATATTCGACGCTTTTCGCCCGGAACTCATCCCGTGGGTCGCGACCAGTTTCCGTAATGCGATCGCCATGAAATCGGGCGATCGCCCCCGCTCACAAAACTTCGCTGGCATCATTCACCGTGGGATTCAAACTCGTCCAGGGGTGGCACCAGATCCCCCACGCCGTTCAGGATAAACCGGGGCTGATAGGCAAAGCGCTCAAGGTCGTCCCGCGTAGCCACCCCGCTCAGCACCAGTACTGTTTCAATCTCCGACTCGACCCCAGCAATGATATCCGTATCCATGCGATCGCCAATGATGGCCGTTTCCTCACGGGTGCAGCCTATCGTTCATGGAAAATCCAGCGGTGTAGATGGCGTTAATCAGCCCCGCCTCACCGATGACGAAAGCGCTGCCCCCCGGTCGCTGCTGGGCCAAAAAGGTGGCTGTTGCCAGGGCGCTTGTATAAAAGTTCTCCTCCGCCACGTCTACCCCCAGTCGCAGGAGTTTTTCCCGAAGCTCACGGGGCGATACGTGCTAGCGCACAGGCAAAGCCAACGCTCACGACTGTTGGTGAGAAATAAGAATCGCTTATCAGTGGCCTGCCGTCAGGCTAAAAACTCGCCCACCCCTGGCAACAGGTGATTGCCGTGATCGATGCCCCTTTGTCAAGCCTATTGATGTTGGGTCATCCGAACCCCATATGGTTATAAGTTTTCGTGATTTCCCTGCCGTTCCCCCTTGCGATCGCCCGCCCCAGAGTCGCTACAATGAGAACAAGATTTCACTGCGGCGTTGGTGACTGCCAACAAAGTTTTACGATCTATGCTTTTCGAATATGGGAGTCAACTGCCCCGGCGGCAGTATACCGGGCACGCACTCGGAAACTTAAAGCCGGACGCACCAACTCCCTCCTGGTTCTACCAGGTCGGAAACTGAGGTAAGACGGCGTTGTGGTGAAATCGAAAGTATCTAAGCTCCCTAATCAAACTGATTGGGGAGCTTTTGTTTTGTGGCCCTACGAGCCGCTGCCGGTTTCCTCATAGCGCTGCAGCAGCAGTTCCTCTTTGGGCGAGAGGGGGTCGCCCCGCTCCTGCGCTGCACGGGCTTTTTCCGCCAGGGACTCCAGCCTTTCCCTGGCATGGTCGCGCCCATGCTCGATCGCCTCTTTGCGGGGTTCGGTTTTGCCAATCAGATCCTTCGTCCGGTCTAGCCCCTGGTAAATTTCGTCACTGGCCCGCTCCACCTGCTCAGTGGCTCGCTCCAGGTCAAAGTCAAGATCCTGCCCCGAACCGTTGCCTGGGGCCTCAATGGCGATGGATCGGCCTGCCGTTTTCCCAGCATCATGCTGATCCGCTCGGGGGGCAGCCTGGGCGACCTGCGGCTGGATGGGCCATGCAGTAGATAACCAGAGCAGCAGGGCGATCGCCCCCAGCCGCAGGAACCGCCGCCCGCTGCGACGTAAATCTGACCAGCATAGGCCTGACCAGGTTGAACCAAATCGACCTGAACCAGGTCGGCGCAAAACGAACCAGGGATGGAGCATAATTTCTAACCATTGGGGCGCGCAACATCTACCCCCCAGGCTAGTTGATTGATTGCGGGGTCACGTCATCCCCAGGGCAGAAACCGGGGCGATCGCCCTACCTGAGTGATGGCAGGCTAATGAATTCGGCAAAGATCAGAGAGGGCTGCTGTAGGATGTAGAACAGAAACAGGCAGCGATCTGACAATCTGAATTGATCTCTGGTGATCTGTGGATGATCTGGAGTCTATGCGAATTTTACTGGTAGACGACGATGAAGCGCTCATGGATGGCTTGGCCGCTGAGCTGATCCGGCAGCAATACGCAGTCGATATCGCCACCGATGGTGAGATGGCCTGGGAATTTCTACAGCTCTTTAGCTATGACTTGCTCGTGCTGGATGTGGAGCTACCCAAGCGCAATGGCATCGAACTCTGCCGGATGCTGCGCATGGAAGGGCACGATATGCCCATCCTGGTGCTTACCGCCCGCGATAACGTGAGCGATCGGGTGAAGGGGTTGGATGCTGGGGCCGACGATTACGTCATCAAGCCAGTGAACTTTCAGGAACTTACTGCCCGCATTCGGGCACTGCTGCGGCGCGACAGCCACGCCCTGCCGCCCATTCTCCAGTGGGAACAGCTCTGCCTTGATCCCAACACCCGCGAGGTCACCTATGGCGATCGCCCCCTGCACCTGACGCCTAAAGAGTACGCCCTGCTGGAACTGTTTTTGCGACACAGCAGCCACGTGTTTACCCTGGATGCGATTATTGATGGACTGTGGGCCTTTGACGATCCCCCCAGCAAAGACGCCGTACGCACCCACATGAAAGGGCTGCGGCAAAAGTTTAAGCAGGCGGGTGCCCCCAAAGACCTGATCGAAACCGTATACGGGGTGGGCTACCGGCTGAAGCCGCTGGAGAATTGGACTGCCCCCCCTGCTAAAGCGGCTTCCCCTGCCGATTTACCCCCGGTGACTATTCCCCCTACCCCGGCACCAGCAGTGGCCCCTGAAGCGCAACCGCAAACCGCCGTGGCGATCGCCCAAACCTGGAACCGTTACCTGGATGTGATGTCTGAGCGCATCGCAGTTCTGGAGGAGGCGGCAGCCGCCATTCAGGAAGCGGGATGTCTGGATCAGGCCCTGCAGCAATCAGCCTTGAGCAGTGCCCACAAGCTGGCCGGTTCCCTGGGGAGCTTTGGCTATGTCGAAGGCTCGGCCCTGGCCCGCCAGATTGAAACCTGTCTACAGCCGCCCTTGTCCTGGTCGGCCCAGCGAATTCAGGCCTTTTGTGATCAGGTGGTGGCGCTGCGGCAGCAGATTGGTCGCCCGGTGGAAACCATTGCCTTTCGCGGCCATCCCCGCCTGCTGCTGATTACCCCCGACGCCCAACTGGCCCACCAGTTGACGATCGCGGCCTACGGGTCGGGGCTGGAAATGGCGATCGCCTCTACGCCAGATCAAATCCGCAGCAATACGGAGCAGACGATCCCCGCTGGCGACCCGCCGCCCGATGTGATTCTGCTCACAATTGATGGCCAGTCGGATGGAGCCGCCCCGGTGCTGAATCTGCTGACCGAGCTGCGGGAAAAACTACCCCAAACCCCCATTCTGGTGTTAACCGAGCGGGCCGATCTGCAAAAACGGCTGGAGGTGGTGCGGCGGGGTGCCCGCATGGTCATTCAGCAGCCCATCCTGCCCAACCAGGTGATGAAGGCGATCGCCCAACTGCTGCAGGCCACCGGACGCGGATCGCGAATTCTGGTGGTGGACGATGACGATGCTTTCCTGGCGGTGCTCAAAACCCTGCTGCTGCCCTGGGGGTTTCAGCTTACCACCCTTTCCAATCTGGAGGAGTTCTGGCAGGTGCTGGAGGCCACCCGTCCCAATTTACTGATGCTGGATATTGATATGCCCAGCATTAGCGGTCTGGAGCTTTGCCAGGTTTTGCGGGCCGACCCCGAATGGGTGCAGTTGCCAATTTTGTTCTTGACCGGCCACCACGAAACGGCGATGAAGCATTCGGCTTTTTCCGTGGGTGCCGATGACTTTATCACCAAGCCCATTACCATCAATGATCTGGCGGAGCGCATTCTGAATCGGCTGGAGCGCACCTACGTCATGCAGCATTGAGGAGATTTCCAGGAAAAATTTTACCCTCGGTTAAACCCTTGGCAGGGGCAAATGGCCATTTGCCCTGATGTCGTCCGGCAGGATCATTATCAAAAATCTCCTAAGTCCCCAGGTTCCAAGGGGCAAATCGCCGGTTAGACCGCAGAAAAAGCCTGCCGCACCTGCTCCTGCATTTGCTCCCAGGTTTGGGCTGGCTCCTGGCAGCTCAGCCCTTCACATACCAGGCCAATGCTGCCTTCGGGCAAAGCGGTTTCCACCTGGCAGACCACCGTGGGATGGTACTGCTGCGCCAGGGACACCACCCGATCCGGTGTGGTGCGCACCAGGGTGGGGTGACGGAACCAGTCGAGGGCAGCAAACAGGCTGGGGCAGGCCTGGGGGGCGTTGACCATGATGCCGCTAAAGGCTGTGAGGGCCTGCTCTGCTTTGTCCAGGTAGGCCAGATTTTCGGTCAACAGCGCCAGCCGCACCAGATTGGCGATCGCCACCCCGTTGGCCGAGGGCGTTGCGTTGTCGCTGTAGCTCCGCTCTCGCACCACCAGATCGCCGCTGGCATCGCTGGCGGTATTAAAGTAGCCCCCCAACTCCACGCTCCACAGCCATTCATCAAACTCGGCCTGCACCCGATGGGCCTGTTCTAGCCAGGTGGGTGAATGGGTGGCTGGCAGATCGAGCAGGGCGATCGCCCCCTGGTGTAAATCCAGCAGGGCTTTGATAAACAGGGCATAGTCCTCCGACTGGGCCAGCACCTGGGCCGTGCCGTCGTAGTTGAGGCGATGGAAACGGCCTCCGACCCACTGGTGGTCGAGGATAAACTGGGCAGCGGCGGCAGCCAGATGGTAGTAGGGCGATCGCTGAAAGACCGCCGCCGCTCGCGCCAGACCGGAGATCATCAGGCTGTTCCAGGCGACAATCATTTTGGTGTCGGTAACGGCGGGGATGCGCCCTGGCCAGTCGGTTTCCCTGGCCTCCCGGTTGTTGCGGGCCGGAGGAACGGTCATGGCCGTTTCGGGGGGGTGGCCATAGCGCACCCGATACAGCTTGGCGAGGACGCGCTCCAGGTCGGGGCTGACGGGGCCAGGTTTTTGCCGCTGGAGCACCGTTTTGCCTTCAAAGTTGCCGTTGGCGGTGATGATAAACGCCGCCGCCAGCTCCGTCAGTTCCCCGTCACTCAGCAGGGAGGAAAGCTCGGTGTAGTCCCACACGTAAAAGGTTCCTTCCTCCGGTTCGGCAGCCTGGGGAGTGGCAAAACTATCCGCATCCTGGGCGGCATAGAAGTAGCCCTCGGCGGCGGTCATCTCCCGCTTCAGCCAGCCCACCGTTCCGGCGATCGCCCGCTCAAAGGCCAGCTCCTCAATGCCCAGGCTCCACAGGTTTGCCAGGTACTCCATAATCTGCCCGTTGTCATAGAGCATCTTCTCAAAGTGGGGCACCGTCCAGGTGGGGTCTACGGTGTAGCGATGAAAGCCTCCGCCCACGTGGTCATAAATGCCGCCCAGGGCCAGATCCATCCCCCGCTGCTGGCAGAGGATACGGGCGTTGTAGCGGCGATCGCCCCCGGTCTGGCGCGTGCCGTGCAGGGCCGCATCGGCATAGGGAATCATGGGAAACCGTGGCCCCGGCCCAGCGGCAGACAGCACCCCCGCACTGTAGTCCAGCCCCTGCTCCAGCAGATCCGGCTCTAAAGACTCGCCCCCCGCCAGGGAAGCTGCCCCCTGGAGCTGTTCAAAGATTTGGCCTTTGATCGAGTCGAGCTTTTCGGTTTCAGTGTCGTGAAAGTTGCGCAGCGCCTGCAGGACTTGCAGAAACCCCGGTTGGCCGTACTTGGGCTGCACAGGGAAGTAGGTGCCGCCGTAGAAAGGAATGCGATCCTGGGGGGATAGAAACACGTTCAGGGGCCAGCCGCCGTGCCCGGTCATCATTTGCAGCGCCTGCATGTAAATACTGTCAATGTCGGGGCGCTCTTCCCGATCGACTTTGATGGGCACAAAGTTATCGTTCATGTACTGGGCGATCGCCCGATCGGAGAAAGCCTCGCCCTCCATCACCGTGCACCAGTGGCAACTGGAATAGCCAATGGACAGGAAGATGGGCTTATTTTCCTGGGCGGCTTTCTCCAGGGCTTCGTCGCACCAGGGCCACCAGTCGATGGGGTTATCGGCGTGCTTGCGGAGGTAGAGACTTGGGGATTGGGCCAGTCGGTTAGGCATGGGAAACTTGGCAGGTGGGCGTTTACCCCAGAGTCTACCGTGATTTGTCAGGAAATGCCGGTTAACCTGCGGCGGATTCTTCTGGGGCAAGGGGCAAGGTAAACCAGAAGGTGGTGCCACTGCCGGGGAAGCTCTCAACCCCGATGGAGCCGCCGTGGGCCAGAATAATTTGCTGACAGAGGTAAAGGCCCAGGCCCAGGCCAGGAATGTGGTTGGCCCCGCTGCCCCGGCTGTAGGGGGCAAACAAGGTGGCGTGCTGCTCAGGGGGAATGCCCCGTCCCGTATCGTGCACCTGGCAGCGCACCTGGGGCGGCCTGTCTCCACTGGCGACCACCGCTGCGGTAACGGTGACGGTAATCTGGGGCGGGTTGTGCTTAACGGCGTTGGTGAGCAGGTTTTCGACGACGCGCCACAGTTGGGTGGGGTCGCCGTTCACCAGGGGCAAATCGACGGGAACGCGGTTGATTAAAGTGACCTGACTGTTCTCGAAGAGGTGCCGCACATCCTGGATGAGGCTGAGGATCAGGGCATGGAGGGACAGGGGGCGACGGTGCAGCACCATAGACGGGCGGGCTTTGGCGGGTACGCTGGACGTCCCGGCAGATTGATCGGCTCCGTCCCCATCCCCCACCTCTGGCTGGTGCACCTCCAGCAGGGAGTTGATTAACTGGAGCTGGCGATCGCTGCTATCTGCCATTCGCTGAAGTACCCGGCGGGGCACGGCGATCGCGTCTGTCTCCTGGGTTGCCACGCCGCCGCTGGTTGCCGTCGATCCTGTCGCTCCCGGCGAGCCTGGGGCGGATGCCGTCGATTGGCTCAGCAAACCGTTGAGCACCAGCAGGGTGCCTGTCACCGGGTTGCGCAGGTCGTGGGACACCGCCCGCAGCAGCAGCCGCAGCGACTGCTCCATCTGCTTGCGCTCCTCAATTTCCCGCTGGAGCTTCTCATTCGCCACCGTCAAATAGGCCGTGCGCTCGGCCACCCGCTCCTCCAGCTCCTGGTTACGCTGCTCCAGCGCCCGGAAGGAATCTTCCAGGTGCTCCGCCATGCGGTTGAAGGAATCGGCCAGCACCCCCAGCTCGCCGCCCCGCTGCACCGGTACCCGCCGGTCAAACTGGCCATCGGCGATCGCCCGACTGGCCTCACTCAGCCGCGTAATGGGTTGGGTAATCCAGCGGGTGGTAAAAGAGCCAAACCCGATGGCGATCACCAGCGCCCCCAGGCAGAGCCAGAGGGTTGTACGGGTGTTTTGCCGAATTTGCCCCATGAAGTCTGATTCGGGAACGGCCACCACGATCAGCCAGTCCAGGCCCCGTCCGTCTTGAAAGGGCACGACCGCCACATAGTAGCGATCGCCCTCTACCCTGAGGGTCAGATGGTGGGCACTGGTAATTCCCGCCAGGGAGCCAAACTGCTCGACCAACTGCCGATGAGTGGATTGAATCAGGGGAATGTCGCTGGCCCTGGCATGGCGGCGCTGCTGTAGCTCTCCTGGGGCGATGGTGACGTAGGGCGGCTCCCCGGTGGACGATGCTACTAAATCGCCCGACCGTTCTACGATAAAGGTTTCCCCCATCTCCCCCACGTTCAGGTTTTGCAAAAACTCGCTGATCTGGGACAGCATCACGTCGGTGGCAAAGACGCCCTGGAGGTTGCCCGCTGCGTCGTAGAGGGGGTAGCTGGCCGAAATGCCCAGGACTTTCTCCCCCGTATAGAGATACACGTCGCTCCAGGCGTTTTCTTTAGCGGCAACTGCCGCCTCGTACCAGGGCCGGGAGCGGGCATCAAATTCGTCGCCAATGCTCAGCCGTTCCTGGCGATCGCCCTGCTCATCCGCCCGATAGAGGGAGTATTCCCCCGCCGAAAAGTCGCCAGACTCGAAGATCCGGTAGGTGCGATCGCCCACCCGCCCCACCCCCAAAATGCCGCCCTGCTCGTTGCCCGCATAGATGTAGTTTACCGAGCCAAACCGCTGAAGCTGATGCCAGAAGTAGGTCTCCAGCTCCTGGGGATCGGTGAAATCCAGCAGCCCCTGACGCACCAGGTCGGCATTGGCCCGGTTAATTTTATGGGGAACTTCCATTGCCCACTCCAACTCCTGCCGAATGTGGTCCGACAGCTCTGCCTGGTAGCGATGGGCGAGATCCTGGACGGCCTTTTCACCGTTCTTGAACGCCAGCCAGCCGGTGATGCCCACCGCCAGCGTCAACTGCGCTACAAACGGTACCACCACACAGAGGCAAAGGGGGGTCTGCCGGATTCGCTTTTGCAGCCAGTGGGAGAACGGGGGTGGCACGATCAGGGGCGGCGAAGGGTTCTTCTAGTTTAAGGCGGCTAAACTTTTGCTTCCAGCATTTTCAGGTACTCGGTGTTCACGCCCGACTCGCGCGGCAGGGCAATTTTCCCGGTGCGGGCAATCTCCCGCAGGCCAAAGCGGCTGAGCACCTGCACAATTGCCACGATTTTGCCCGGATCGCCCACCACTTCGAGGGTGAGGGACTCTTCCGCCACATCCACCACCCGCGCCCGGAAGATTTGGGCAATTTCGATAATCTCTGACCGGGTTGAGCTGTTGGCATTCACCTTCATAAGCATCAGCTCTCGCTCGACGCAGGGGATTTCGGTGATATCTTGCACCTTGAGGACGTTAATCAGCTTATAGAGCTGCTTGGTCACCTGTTCGATGGCCTGGTCATCCCCAGGGACTACCATGGTGATGCGGGAAATGCCCGGTTGCTCGGCTGGCCCCACCGCCAGACTTTCAATATTGAACCCCCGGCGGGCAAACAGACCGGCAATGCGGGTCAGCACGCCAGCTTCGT
>JAYKGU010000166.1:0-4252 GCA_035285585.1 Synechococcales cyanobacterium | reverse complement strand
GGATTAAATGTTGCTGTACTGAATCCAACCTTTCATGCTCTGGAGTTCAGCAAAGGTCACATCAGCGTGGCTGGTTCCCCAGGGGTTGTGCAGCCGGAAGCGCCCGGTAAAGGGATTGTAGGCGGTGATGGTGTAGGCATGGTTGTTGACAACGCCGGGAATCGTGCCGTTAACAAAGCCCACCGTCAGCATCTTGCTGGAGTTCACCAGGTTAATCAACTCCGTTTGGGTCATACTTGTGGCGTTTTTGGAGGTGGTGCTGTAGCCAGAAATCTGGTTGATGACGTTGTCCATCCAGCCGCCGTCGATGCCTGCATAGGAGTTGGTGTTGTCCTGACCAATCCAGCCGGATTCGTTGATCTGGGCGTAGGCTTTTTCCAGCAAGGCCACCCACAGCTCGTTGTCCGATTCGTTATAGGCTCCGCCGCCCCAGCCCGCATATACCTTAGAGCTACCCGAAGTGGGGAGATAGCGATCCACCGTCACATAATCGCGGCTGCCGTCGGGCTTGAAGAAGCGAATGGTGAAGGTGCCGTCACCGTTGTCGATGAACATATTGGAAATCACGGAAGGCTTGTCCTGCGCCGCTGCCCCCAGGGCCGCCAGGAAGTAACAGTCGCCGGTGCTGCCCTGATCCACGTCAAAGATGCTGATGCCGTTTTGGAAGAGGGAGCCGCTGGTGTACTGGTAGGTGCCGGATGCGGTGGGGCGATCGCTCCCGAAGAACCACTTGCCCACCAGGCTTTCAATCTGGGTGTCGCTGCTGCCCGCAAAGAGGTTACCGATACCGGAGCGGGTGTTGGCCACATCGCCGTTCACCACTTTGCTGGCCAGGTTCTTCACGTATTCGGGCATGTAGAGGCTATTGACCACGGTGCGCACGTCCGCCAGCTCGGTGCTGGTCATGGAACCGTAGTCCTTGGTTTCCCGAATGATTTCAACCATGTCGGTGCGGTTAATGCCGTCCGCTGCAAAGTTGCGGGTGATATTGGTCAGGTCGTTGTCGCCCAGGTTGCGATCGTACCAGTCGCCTTCGCTCACCTTGAACCAGGCCTGGGCGCGATCGCCGTCCCCTGCCCCCGTACTCATCAGGGTGTAGCCGCCTGTGCCGTTGACATCTCCCGTAACCTGGTTGGTCAGCAGGTCATACCACAGGTTGATGTCGCGGTAGCCCGACTTGGAATCAATATCGATGCGATCGTCCGCCCCCGCCAGGCCACCGTCGCTGTCCAGAACTTCGATGCTGATGCTTACGTAGCGGCTGTTGCCACTCACGGTGCGGGTATACTTCCAGTTGCTGGGGGAAACATCGTTATCGTTGCTGATGGTACCCGTGGTGTAGGTTGCGCCATCAATGGTGATTTTGCTGTAGTAGTCGGCATCGTCTCCAAACCAGCCCGTGTCGGGATTGTCGATGGCCTTGATGCGGGTGACATCCACCGTCACCTGGGGCAGGTTGGCATTGCTGCGGAATTCATAGCTGTTGCTGCCGCCGCCCACCTGGGAGATTTCAGCAAAGTAGGTACCGCTGGCCAGTACTTTATTGATACTTTCATTGAGGGAACCACTGCGGGACGACCAGGCAATTACTTCTCCAGCATCCACCAAACCATTGTTATTCTTGTCCTGAATCAGGCGCAAATCCGCATTGCTTTCCAACCCGGTCAGGGTCAGGGTGACGTCCCGAATACCCGTAACTTCAAAGGAGTAGTAATCAACGGTGTCGGTGCTGCCCACAAAGCCGTTGCGGGACTTGAGGCCGGTGAGAGTATCCAGATTCTGGGCCAGTGCCAGACTATTATCCGACAGGGTGATGGTGGTGTCTAAAATCAGGTCGGGTTGAGGCAGAAAGTTCGTCGTGAGGGTATCGTGGAGGGTTACAGCTGTCAGCGGCTCAATGCTGGTTGGGATACGCGCACCGGAGCCAACGCCCGTGTGGGGGGGCTGCAGAGGATCTTGAAGACCTGACAAAACCGTACCATCAGTAGCTTGAACAGCGGATTGACCAAAGGGAGCCTGGGGCGTCAGCAAATCGTTGTAAGCCATGGTGAAGTTCCTCTAGGGTGAAGTTGTAAGGGTGAAGGAGATGGGGAAGGAAATCCACCGCCCGGTGAGCCGTGCCCACCAATTGAGTCAGTGCCTCTTCCCCGGTGAAGATGTGTCGTGGTAGAGCAAATTCAACGTCCAGTGCTTTGGCCAGCAGGCGGTGTCGCTAGTTGTTCAACCGCCAGATTGAGTCGTTGGCAAAGCAGAAGCGTGACTGAGAGCTTGTTTGGACGTTTCAGCAAATCCCCTGTCGAACTTGATCACAGAATATCCGGCAGGCAAGGTCGCTCGAACCATACAGCCGTTGGTGGTTCCGTTGGTAATTTGCCTCTTCCTCCATGGGGAAATTTGTAAGGCAGCGGTATCAACCCAGGTTGGGGCCGCTTTAACCCAGATATTCGTAGGGAAAACTGTAGGGCAGACCGTTAAAAGATGAGGTTTGATTGTGGAACCCCCGCGTCGCGGGGGTTCCACACCTCTTGAATGTCCTAACGCGAAAGCGTAACGCCATACACAGGTTCTCTCAAGGGATAGAGGGTAAGCCGCTGGGCGATCGCCTAGATTTGATGTCTACCCTTTTTTGATGAACTTATATGACGAGAACTCCTGATTTAGGTGAGCAGGCCCTCAGCAAAGTTGCCGAAATCGGTTTACAGAGCCAACTGGACACCGTAGAGGCTCTAGAAGTGAAAATTCAAACCGATCCGCTCAAGCTGGTACAGGGGAAGCTGGACTCGGTCGCCATTTTTGGCAAGGGACTGGTCATGGAGAAAGATCTGCGATCGCAAGAACTGCAGATCAATACCGATCACATTTCTGTGAACCCCATGAAAGCCGCCCTGGGAGAGATTGAACTGGAGCACTCAACCCAGGCGCACACTCGCATCGTTTTGACCGAAGCTGACATCGAGCGGGCGTTTAATTCTGACTACATCCGCAGTAAGCTGCAAAACCTGGAGATTCAGGTGGAGGGGCGTTCCACTCCCATCCAGACCCGCCCGATTAAGTTTCGGTTACCGGGCGATCGCACCATCGCCCTCAAGACCGAGGTTGACCTCCCTGAAACCGGAGAAACTCGCCAAATTGCCCTCACTGCCGTACCTGAAATGGCAGAAGCAGGCCATCAAATTGTCCTGGAGGAGGTGCAGTACCCGGAAGGTAATACTGCCCCTGAATTAACGGATGCCTTGCTCAGTGCCGCCAGGGAACTACTGGATTTGCGAAACTTTGAGCTAACGGGGATGGATCTGCAATTGCAGAGCTTTGACGTTCAGCCCGGACAAATTTGCATTGAAGCAAAGGCACAGGTTCACGAATTTCCGGGAGCTTAACGGCGCAACTGGCTCAGCCAGGTAGCCACCAAAATTACCATCCCGCCCAGCGCAGCTTGCAAACTCAGCCCTTCACCCAGAAACCAGAAAGAAAAGAAAGCGGCAAACACTGGCTCCAGGGTGTAGAGCAGGGCAGCTTCCTGGGCGGGCACCCAGCGCTGGCCGAGGGCCTGACTCCAGAGGGGGCCGATGGTGACGATGATACCCAGATAAGTCAAGGTCACAAGGTGGTCAGCGATCGCCCCTCCCTGGCTCAGAAACTCCGGAGAGGCCCACAGGAGACCACCTAAAAACATCGTCCAGATCTGCACGGCGGCCAGGGGCAGAGGGGCGTGGCGGGGGGCGATCGCCTCCAGCAGCAAAATGTAAACAGCAACGCCAATAGCCGCCGCCAGGGTCAGCAGTTCACCCAAACCAACGCCGCCCCCCTCCCAGGACATCAGGCTCATACCTACCATCGCCAGGCCGGTGGCCAACAGCACCTGCCTGGGCAGCCGCTTGCCCACCAGAACGCCCAACAGCGGCACCAGAATCACGTTTAAGCCGATGATGAATGCCGAGCGATTGGCGGAGATGGACTCCAACCCGGTCAGGGCACTCATGGTTTCTAGAAAGTAAACCGTACCCAGTAGAACCCCATCCCGCAGCAGACGCGGATTGATGCTCCGCAACCAGGGCAGCAGGGCGATCGCCGCAATGAAAAACCGCACCGCTACCAGCACTGAGGGAGACAGGCTGCTGATCGTATCTTTGAGCAGCGGGAAGGATGTTCCCCAAACAACCGTAGTCAGCAACAGCAGCACGGTGCCTTTTTGATGGGATTTAGCAGAAATGGTAATCATGGGGATCAAGGGTCAAGGTCAGGGGCGTGTATT